>CAMLLI010000485.1 GCA_946480685.1 uncultured Flammeovirgaceae bacterium
TTCGCGATTACCAGGAAATAAAACTGGATGTTTTGTTTGTTGATCAGGATGGCGACTCGCTCAGTGCTAAAGTAAAGCAGGCGTTTGATGCTTCTCCCAACGTAAATCTGGTTGTGAAGACTGATACTGCAGAAGCCAAGCAACTTGTGCGTTCAGGTGCCTACAAAGCAGCGATTGTTATACCGGCTCACGCCAGTGAGACACTGCGTGAAAAAACACGTCAGCTCATCACGGAAGTGTTCTCGAATTTTGGATTGACTGAAGCTCCTAAAGATTCCGTTGACCTTGCTGCCATTGGTATAAAAGTATTGTTCGATCCGGCTATCAAATCAAACTATAAACAAACACTAACCGGTGGTGTACAAAAAATTGTAGCGGGCATTCAGGCCGAGTGGATACTCGATGAACTACAAAATCAACTAAGCGAAGGTCGCACCGATGCTAAAAAGACTCCGGTAAAACTCACTGAAATTATACAGGTAAACGAAGAATATGCTTCTGAAAAAAAATACGAAGGACTGATGCTTAACTCCGTTCAGCACAACGTTCCTGCATGGACAATGTTTGCCATGTTCTTTATACTCTATCCACTCGCGGGTAATTTTATTAAGGAACGCGAAGAAGGAAGCATGCTTCGTCTGCGTCTTATTTCAGGCTCGCAGTTTCCTGTTATCTCCGGTAAATTTGCTTTTTATTTTCTGGTATGTCTCCTGCAGTTTGTGTTGATGATTGCAGTAGGTATATACATTATGCCATTGCTCGGCCTGAGCCAACTGGTATTGGGCACAAACATTCTGGGTATACTGCTGGTGGCATGTTCGGTAGCAATGGCTGCCACAGGTTACGGTGTATTGATTGCCGTTTACTTTAAGACACCACAACAGGCATTGTCCTTTGGTTCTGTATCGGTGGTAATTCTTTCAGCGATTGGTGGCGTATGGGTACCGGTATATGTAATGCCAGAGATTTTACAGACCCTTAGCCGATTTTCGCCCATGAGCTGGGGGCTGGAAGCTTTTAATGATTTATTTTTGCGTCAGGCATCAATACAGAGTATTTTACCAAATGTATTGCGATTAACGGGGTTCTCACTGGTGGCGTTGTTTATCAGTGTTATCATCCATAAGTCACGAACGATTTTATAACCGAATATATATTTATACCCCAACATGAAGAAAACAGTAGACGAACTTGTTGTAGAACTCCGGGCAGAACTGATCAAGCAATTAAATCTTGAAGACATGCTTCCGGAAGGATTTAATGAAAATACTCCTTTATTCGGTGAAGGCCTTGGTCTTGATTCTATTGACTCACTGGAGCTGGTGGTACTCCTTGACAAAAACTACGGCATTAAGCTGAAGGATCCGAAAGAAGGTCGCCATGTATTCTATAGCATTCGTACCATGGCAGAGTATATTCATCAGAATAGCGACCGTATATGAGCCAACGTGTGTTCATCACAGGATATGGCATCATAACATCACTTGGTAAAAACGCAACGGAAAATCTTCAGTCACTTATTGATCGTAAAGCCGGGTATGGTGCGCTGGAGGTGCTCGACACGATTCATCGTGCAACGCTGCACGCATGTGAAGTAAAAATTACAGATCAGCAATTGTTCGATTCGCTCGGCATTGCCACGGACACCGGTTTTACACGTACAACGTTGCTTGGACTCAGCGCGCTGACAGAAGCCATCCGCATGGCTGGTCTTACAGCGGAGGAAGTACACAGCTCGGGTTTACTTTCCGCCACCACGAACGGAGGCATCCGCGAATTCGAAAGATATTATTATGAACTGATGGATCCTGCTCTGCGTGGAGACTTCGTTCGTTTTACAGATACTGCCAATCCCGGGGAACACTGCGAACGTTTAGCCGACTTTGTCGGAATAAAAAGATATATAGGCACCATCAGTACAGCCTGCTCATCGTCAGCGAACACACTCATGCAGGGTGCACAATTAATACGGCATAAAAAACTCGACCGCGTTATCTGTGGTGGAGCCGAAGCGTTGTCCAAATTTACCATCAATGGTTTCAACTCGCTCATGATCCTGGACACAGAACACTGCAGACCTTTTGATAGTACGCGCAAAGGACTTAACCTGGGCGAAGGTGCAGCCTATATTGTTCTCGAGTCAGAGCAGGAAGTAGAACGATCAGGCCGAAAACCCATTGCCGAACTGAAAGGCTACGGTAATGCGAATGATGCATTTCACCAAACTGCATCATCACCCGATGGTAAAGGAGCATTTATAGCAATGGAGCAGGCATTGGCCATGGCGGGTATACATCCTTCCGATGTAAACTATATCAATGCCCACGGTACGGCTACTGAAAATAATGATCTCTCCGAAGGTTTGGGTATACAGCGATTGTTCGATAACCATGTTCCGGATTTCAGTTCCACCAAGCCCTATACCGGCCATACGCTGGCGGCAGCAGGCAGCGTGGAAGCTATATACTGTATCATGGCGCTTCAACAGCAAATGGTATGGCCTAACCTGAACTTCGCGAATCCAATGCCCGAACTTGCTATTACCCCCGTGCAGCAATTAAAACGAGATGCATCCTTAACAAATGTGCTGTCTAATTCGTTTGGGTTTGGAGGCAACACATCTTCCTTATTATTAGCATCAGTATAAGTATGAAGGGGCAACCAGTGTATTACATTAACGGTATAGGTATACTTTCTCCACAGAAGACATTCGACAACAATGCTTTTCTTACGGAGCTGTCGTCCTATCATGAAAATGTACTCACCTGTGTTACACCGGAATTTAAAAACTATATCAACCCGATACAACTGCGAAGATTGAGTCGCATGCTTCGTATCGGACTTACTGCCGCTACCATATGTCTGCGTGATGCTAAGGTACAAACCCCGGAAGGCATCATTACCGGAACCGGATATGGCTTCCTCGATGAGACCGCGAAATTTTTACGCGAGCTCCTGGAACAGCAGGAGAAGCAGCTCACGCCTACGTACTTCATGCAGAGCACTTACAATGCTTTGTCCGGGTTGATTGCGCTGTCCGTAAAATGCATGGGCTATAACAATGCCTATGTAAGCCGCGGTCTTGCTTTTGAAAACGTACTCGATGATGCTATGCTAAAGCTCATCGAAACTCCGGATGCTAACTATTTGGCAGGAGCATTTGATGAAGCCGCTGAAGTTCAATTCCTGGCAAGTATACGCGCGAGTCATTTCAAGACAGAGCACATTCATAACCTCGATCTGTTCAACACCACAACGAAGGGCTCTATACAAGGCGAAGGCGCTGCTTTCTTTATGCTGTCAGGAAAGACGTCTGATACTACCTGGTGTGCGTTGCACGATATGCAGTTTGTATATAATCCCGCCGATATAGCTGAGGTAAAAACAAGTATAGCAGCATTCCTGGAGAAGAACGCAACATCGATACAAGGTATAGACCTGTGGATTGACGGAGCCAGCGGAGACGTTGAGCACGATCGCATGATGAACGATCTGGCACAATCTACATTTAAAGATATATTTCACACCCGGTTCAAACACCTTTGCGGAGAATCATGCACAGCATCTTCATTCGCGCTCTGGCTGGGGGCATCTATACTGAAACATCAGCATGTACCCGATGTTGTGAAAGTATATCCTGATAAAAATCCATCGCAGTTAAAAACAATTCTTATCGTGAATCAATATATGAATAAGAATTTCTCTTTTTTCCTGTTGAGACAGGTATAAAAAAATGCTCCGAAGTATACGGAGCATTTTTGTTTATAGCGTATTTGTTTGCACCGGTTAATGTGACACAAACTTCAATCCGACAATGGAGCTGATGAGCGTGCAAATAAAGAACAGGCGCCAGAAATCTGCAGGCTCTTTAAAGAAAATAATACCCACGATTACCGTACCCACAGCGCCTATACCTGTCCAGACAGCATAGGCAGTGCCCATCGGTAATGTGAGTGTTGCACGGTAAAGTAAATACATGCTGATGCTCATGGTAACAAAGAAACCAATAACCCACAGCACCGATGTTGTACCCGATGTTTCCTTTGCCTTCCCCAGACAGGTTGTAAAGCCTACTTCAAATAATCCTGCAATAATGAGAATGATCCAGTTCATGATTCTTATTTACAATTTGATTTCTTCTCGTCAAATATACCGGCTTCACTGCCACTACAAACTCTTCCATAGATAAAGGGTCGCATAAGCCTCCCAACCTCTGTATTTCTTATAGAAAGTTCTCACCTGATCGAGTGTTGGTTTTGCTTTCATGCGTTTCAGATTCTTTATTGCATTATGAACACCTGCATCCTCTAACGGAAAAGCATCGGGATAGTGAAATGTTTTCATCAACGCATAGTTCGCTGTCCAATTACCAATTCCCTTTATTTTCATTAACTCTTCCTTGGCATCCTGTAATGATAGTCCGGTAAGTTTCTCTTTCGACATCGCATTCCTTGCAAAGGCCTCCGATATATTAACTACATATTTACTCTTCTGTCGCGAAAATTGTAATGGCAGAAGCACTTCATCATTTAACAGCGATACAACATCCGGCTTGGGAAACATGTAGTACTCTATACCATCGAAAATCATCTTCT
>CAMLLI010000486.1 GCA_946480685.1 uncultured Flammeovirgaceae bacterium
ATACTTAAAGTAAGAGAAGAAGAAAGACTCAAGTCTGAAAGCGTTCGCATTAAGACAGAAGAATCGCTTGCCGTACAGGAAGAAAATAAATTACGTCAGATCATCATTGCGGAAAAAAATAAACAACGCACCAATGCCGTAGAAACCGAGCGTGTAGAAAAAGACCGCGCATTGGAAGCTACTGAACGCGAGAAGATCGTAACACTGGCGCAGATTGAAAAAGAGAAAACCGTAGAAGTAGAGCGTAAGAATATTCAGGATGTTATCCGCGATCGCGTACGTCTTGAAAAAGGTGTGGTAGAAGAGCAGCAAGGTGTAAAAGACCTCGAAGCCTTCCGCGAAGTGGAGCGTAACAAGACGGTTGGTATCACACAGGCAAGTCAGCAGGCGGAAGAGAAACTCATCTATACTGTTAAAGCTGCAGAGGCCGAGAAGAAAGCTGCAGAAGAAAAAGCAAAACAATTGATCATTGATGCCGATGCCAAGAAAGAAGCAGCGGTGAAACAGGCAGAAGCGCGTAAGATATTAGCAGAAGCGCAGGCTCGTGAAGAAGCAACGAAAGGACTTTCTGAAGCAGAAGTAATGCTAGCCAAAGCAGAAGCATCCGAAAGACAAGGTATAGTAGATGCGTCCATCATTGAGAAAGTTGCCGAAGCGAAACGTAAAGAAGGTTTAACAGAGGCTGAGGTAACAAAAGAAAAAGCGTTAGCAGAAGCTGCCGGTATACAAGAGAAAGCCGAAGCGATGAAGAAGCTGGACGGTGTAGGAAAAGATCACGAAGAGTTCAAACTGTTGCTCGCGAAAGAAAGAGATATAGCACTTGCGCAGATCAACATTCAAACGCAGATAGCGCAGTCACAGGCCGCTATATTAGGCGAAGCATTGAAGTCTGCGAAGATTGATATCGTGGGTGGTGAAACCATGTTCTTCCAGAATATAGTCAACCAGGTGTCAAACGCGAAAGGTTTTGATCGTTTGATCAACGAAAGTGAAAATGCAACACAGATCAAAACTGCTATACTCGGAGAAGGAGGGAATGGTGGCGATCTCCTGACGCGCATCCGCGACTTCGCAGCAAAGTATAATATCACCTCGAACGATATTAAAAACCTGACCATTTCAAGTTTGATTCTGAAGATGCAGCAGAATAGTTCTGAGGAAGATCGTCCATCATTACTGAATCTCGCGAACCTGGCAAATAGCCTGGGATTGTCGAACAGGAAGCTGTAGTACATCCATCAGCGATGGTTCTCAGCGGAGCCGAAATTCATCAGCCTTGAACCGGGACTTCACAACCGTCCCGGTTCAGCCGGTGTGGCAGTAATTTTTACAGATGTATAGATGTTCATCCGCGTTTATCTTTTTCCCTAATGGCAGGTACTGAAAACACAAATACAATATTGGATTCCGGAACGTACGAGATCATCCGGAAGCGACTCGAAGAACAACGGTTGAATTTGTCGGAAAGACTCGCGAAGCTGAATAACGCCCGCAAGGAGATATTCAATTCCACCGGGTTTCAACTGGTCGCCAACCAACGCATCACTACCGTGAACAGTGGAGTGCCACGTGGCATTATGGCCTTCGGTAATCTTACTATCTTCGGCTATAACGTTCATTTTGGTTTGCGCGAAAACATTAAGCTCAGCGATGTTTTCAGTATATATAAATTTACCGGAGATCACTTCGCTCCGGAACCGCTTACGTTGATTGAAGACGAAAGCTTCATTACAGACTTCAGCAATCTTTACAAATACTACAGGGACTCGATCTTTGCCAAGTTCGTAAAGACCGAGAATCACCTATATATGATCTTCCAAACCAGTAAAAGTCCTGACGACCGGAAGGCTTTTAAATGGTTGATCAAAGACGACAAACTGGTATATCTGGATGACCGGAGTATACATGAAGTAAAGCGGGCACCTCAACACGAATTTGATTGGGTAAAGACTGAACTCGGTAATCGCCGGTTAGGTCTATATCCGCATATATCAATTTTAGATAAAGTATTCATCGAAGCACTTCACGGTGATATTACTTTTAAAATTGAAAACAACACCGATACCGGTAAAGGAATTTATTCGGAGCCTGTGTTGAATAAAGATCAGCAGCTGGATGATGCCGAATATCACTATGCTGATCTTGGAAATCTTATACCGATCAAGATAAAACCGTATGGAGAGAACTTTCGCGCCTATATTTTCAATGTGCGAACCAAACAGGTTCTCCCGATCAACAGCCTGCTTGAGGCTGGCGTTTTGCTGCCGGATAACCAGGGTATAGTTTTTCCGAATGGTTATTACCTGCAAAACGGAGAACATAAAATATTCGAGCTCAACATAACGGAGTTGGAATATAGTAACAGTATTACATCTCCCAACGGTGAAGACTTCCTGTATATATTCTACCAGAAGCAGACCAATACCTATGTGCTGATGTCGTACAACATGATCGCACAACAGGTAGAGACTCCGATCATCTGTAACGGTTTTACGGTATTCAATGATGGTATGCTGGTATATTTCCGATCGGAGAATGAAGCCGTGAGACATCACCAGGTACAGATCTGGCAAACGCCTTATACCGCTACGCTCCAGGAAAATACAGCCATGAGTAATAACGTGCTGTATAAGATTGGTAATAAAGACATCGTGAGCGCGATGAGTGAAAGCCAGGAAATCATACAGCTTTTACAAAAAGAAGACAGCTACGAAGATCTTTATGAAGATATACACAAGCGCGCGAATGATATAGTCGATTCATACTTCTGGTTAAAAGATGAAGCTACATTTGATCTCGCAACTCCGCTTACCCAGATTCGAAATATAGCTAACACGGCTATCGATGAATTTGCAAAAGTGCAGGCGCAACGCCAGCATGCCAAAGACAATCTTATCGGCATGCAGAAGCGGGTGGATCAACTCGTGATCGATGTGAAAGGTGCAACCATCACGTCACTGGACCAGCTTGTAAAATTACTGGCAGCCACACGGAGTATGCAGGGTGCCGTTATCGATCTGCAGAACATTCGGTATATCGATACGAATGCTGTGGGGGTACTGAAAGAAACACTCGCGCAATACAACAGCTCGCTGTCACAGGACACCGTTGCTTTCCTGCTGAAAGAAGAAGCATTAGCGCCTTACGCGGAAAAAGTTGCCGAGCTTAGAAAAGCAGCAAGTCTTGTTACAAAAGTTATCGATGCTCAACCGGTAGAACAAAGTGTAAAGGAAATTTCTTCGGGACTGGAGATGCTGATCGATATTCTGAACAGTCTCAAGATTGAAGACACCACACAGACTACACGTATCGTTGAAAAGATCTCGCTGATCTTTGCATCACTGAATGAAGTGAAGGCGGAGTTGGTTCGCGTAATCACTGCCTTGCGAGCGCAAGAGTCAACCGGACAGTTTTATGCACAACTTACGTTGCTCGATCAAAGTATAGTAAACTTTCTAGACCTCTCCACGACTCCGGAAAAATGTGAAGAGTATTTCACGAAGGTCGGTATACAAGTGGAGGAACTGGAAAGCAAGTTTGCAGACTTTGATGAATTTGTTCTGAAGATTGCAGACAAGCGTGACGAGGTCATCAAAGCTTTCAATGGCAAAAAGGAAATGCTGATCGCACAACTGAACAAGCGTACGACAGCACTGGAACAGATTGGTTTGCGTGTTCTGAAAAACATCGAGAACAAAGCGCAGTCTTTTAACGACAAGGAAAGTATATATGCGTTTTTCTCTACCGACCTGATGGTAGACAAAGTGCGTAACCTGATGGACGAGTTAAAAGAACTCGGTGATGTAGCGAAAGCGGAAAATCTCGAGAATCTCGTTAAAGTCGCACAGGAAACGGCATTACGAAATCTCAAAGACAAGACAGATCTTTTTGTTGATGGTCAGAATATAATAGCACTCGGTAATTACAAGTTCATTGTAAACAAACAGGTGCTTGATCTTACGATCATCCGCAGAAATGAGAATTTGTTTTTTCATCTCCTGGGAACGAGCTTCTATAAACAGGTAACGGCTGAATCACTATATCAGCATCGTGCTATATGGGAGCAGGAGCTGATCTCTGAAAATACAGAAGTATATCGTTCGGAATATCTGGCCTATCAAACGTACCTGGAAAGTCTGCAGCATAACGCGTCCTGGAACTATGAGACTTTTCTGAATGATCGGACCGAGCGCGATTATGCAGCGGCCTATCTCAAAGGAGTTCACAATACTGATGCGGCTGTTATATACCAGGGGCTTAAAAAACTTCAGGCGGAGCTGGATATACTTCAGTTTCCACCTTCGGTTCGTGTAGCGGCTCAACTGTTCTGGTTTGGGTTGGACGAAGCTTCGCGCAGCAAGCTGCAACAGCTAATCACGGCAGCCTATGCCATACAGGAGAGTTTCCCCCAAAGCAAGCGTGCCGGGTTTGTAGAGAAAGAGTTGTCATCACAATTCTCGCAGTCGAAGGTTGCATACGAATCGGTAGATGCGAATGATGTAGCACTATACCTATATCTGGAACTTTCCACCGCCAGACATTTTACATGCAGTCAACAGGCGCTGCACCTTCGGAAATCATTTGATGAGTA
>CAMLLI010000487.1 GCA_946480685.1 uncultured Flammeovirgaceae bacterium
GCCAGGAGTAAGAAGTAAGAAGTAAGAAGGGATTGACTCAAACTTACGCGTGGCTGCTGGCTTTTCTCTGTTATACGATTTGATATATAGTATAAAATTAAGAAGCCAGGAGTAAGGAGTAAGAAGGGGTTCCCTTAACTTATTCGTTACTTCTGGCTTTTATATTCTTACTTCTTACTTCTTGCTTCTAAAAAAGAATTACTTCTTCCGAATCGTACACCCCACCGGTCTTACCTCCGGAGTTTGTACTGCCTGGTTTGCCAGCATAATATCAATAGCGTCTTTCAAGTGATGATGACGTACATCGGCTTCTACCTGGGCATTGTCATCAATTGCGCCTTTATATACAATGGTAAATTTGCCTCCATTGTTTTTCAATAAATATACCGCAGGACTTTTAGTTGCGCCCAAAGCGTTCATCAATGTCTGGTCCTTATCCGCAAGGTAAGGTAAAGATATACCAGCCTGCTGTGCTTTCTTTACCATGGCATCAGCTGATTCATTTGCATCAACATGTGAGTTTACCAATAGTACCGGTACTTTGTCCTGGTAGTCGCGAGCCAGTTTGTTGATGCGCGCGCGGTAGTATTCATCATAAGGACAATTGTTGCTGGTAAAGATGATGAGCAGTCCTTCGCACGAAGGATATGTACCCAACGAAACTGTATTTCCATTCAATACATTTACCAGTTTAAAGTCTTGCACAGTTTGCGCGTTAGCCGCGAAACATACAACCAGTGCCAACAGAGCGATGAGCTTTCTCATGATGCATTATGTTTGTTCAATACTACTACAAAGTTCGGGTAAACGATGTAGTATAAAGGTATTATCGTTTCTATATCCTTGACAATAATTTTGCCAAGAATATGTCCTTCGTTTTCCCGCGTAAAAGGACTTATTATCAGGTTTTCGGCAAGTGTGAGATCTTTCTTGCCATATATTTTTATCAGTGCTTCCTTGGCGCACCAGTAAATGCAGCACTTCACAATATCATTGCCGGCATCGGCCAGTTCGTCTTTGTGAAATACCCGGGCGGCTACACGCAGAAGTTTTTCCTGCGGCTGTTCCAGGTCAATGCCCACAGAGGTTTCGCGATCGATCAATGCACCAACGTATGGATACGAGTGACTGAGCGAGAGCTGATAGTCGTAAGCTTTTGGAAAAGGCTTTCCGAATTCATCCTTCACGATTCCTTTAAACGACATACCAAGTTGCTCCATAATTGTTTTTACGACCACGCGACCGGCAAACCACTCCATGCGTTTTTTAGGATTGTGTATAGAAGGAGGAAGCTCGTCAACGGCTCCAACCATACGCTGCAGTGTTTCTTCATCTTCATCAACCTTCCACAGCGCCCAGCCTCCGGTATCGGTAATAACTATTTTCTCTAATGCCATTCGGTTAAAGTAAAAATCTGAGCTTGCCTTTGTCGGTATGCGTTGACAAAAACACGGATCATGTGTATTTAATCAAATTTTATTTTCATAAAACATTCCGAAAGTTAGAACTTTGGCCGTTTAATTCAGGGGATGTCGAAGATAGAAGTAGTAAAGCGTCACACACTTACCGGGCACAACGACTGTGTTTATACACTGGAGCGTTCAGGTGTTGATTCTACTTTCTTCTCCGGAGCAGGCGATGGAATGGTTGTGGCATGGAATTTAAGCGATCCGGAGAACGGAGCGCTGATTGCCAAACTTCCCAACTCGATATATGCTTTACACCATCATCCGTTGAGTGGTTTGTTATTGGCCGGCCACAATTATGAAGGCATTCATGTATTGGATTGGAAGAATAAAACGGAAGTCGGGTCGTTACAAATAACAAAGGCTTCAATCTTTGATATACAATCTGTTAACGATGACGTATTCATTGCCACAGGTGAAGGTGCAGTAATAAAGATTGCACTGTCAACCTTGAACGTGTTGGCTAAGAATCAGTCTTCCGAGAAAAGCGCACGTACCATTGCTATACATCCGCGAAGTGGAGATATAGTCGTGGGCTATAGCGATAATTATATTCGCGTATTCGATACCGACCTGAAACTAAAACATGCCTGGCAGGCGCACGCCAACTCAGTTTTTACCATTCGCTTTACTCCGGATGGAAATTTTTTAATGAGTGGCTCGCGCGATGCAAGGTTGAAAGCATGGGATGTAAACAGCAACTATACCCAGGCAGCCGAAGTGATGGCGCACATGTATGCGATAAATCACCTCGATTTTAGTCCGGATAACAAACATTTCGTAACTTGTAGCATGGATAAGTCCTTAAAAGTGTGGAAGTTGGATGAGCTGAGGCTGCTTAAGGTAATAGACCGCGCGCGGCATGCAGGGCACGGAACTTCGGTGAACAAAGTTTTATGGACTAACCATGACGATCAACTGGTGAGTGCCAGTGATGACCGAACCATTTCCATCTGGAATATCATTTTTTAAACTTTTAGTAATTATGAGAGTAACACCACTAGACATCCGGCAGAAGACGTTCGAGAAGAACTTTCGCGGATACCAGACAGATGAAGTTAATGCTTTTTTGCTCACGCTGTCGCAGGAATGGGAGCGCGTTATGGATGAGAACAAAGAGCTTCGTATAAAACTCGAAGCCACTGAACGCGAAGTGACCAAGCTTCGTGAAGTTGAAAGTTCTCTCTACAAAACTTTAAAGACGGCAGAAGATACCGGTGCCAATGTTATTGAACAGGCACGTTATGCTGCTGATCTGCATTTGAAAGAAACACAGATGAAAGCGGATGCTATACTGCACGAAGCAAAAACAAAAGCCCGCGACACCATTGAAGAGTCTGACGTACGCGCGAAAGAAATTGTGGCCGAGATGGAAGACCGCCTCAAGGCGATGGTTGAAAACTATAAGAAGCTGGAGTCTCATCGCGAAGATTTACTCGCAGATCTGAAACGTCTGTCCAACGATACGCTTGATCGTGTTGAACGCGCACGTGCTCATACAAAAGACTTTGATCCCGATCAGCATTTAGCAATGGCGAAACGTGAAGCTAAAAAGATAGCGTTTCCAAATCAGCATTACTTCGAAGAAAAACTTCCAACTCCTATACAGGAAGAAATTCAACTCGTTCCAAAAGAACCTATAGCAGTAAAAGAAGCTGTTGTTATACAGCGTGAAGTTGCCAAAGAACCTGCATATACCCCTCCGCCTGTTCTGGAAGAGGTAAGTATAGCGCCACCTCCGGCACCGGTTAAAAAAGTAATGAAATCTTTCTTTGACGAGATTGCATGAGTGGACGTGTAGCGCTCGAAGGTCTTGAGTTCCATGCCTACCACGGTGTATATCCTCATGAACGCGAATCGGGCAACTGGTTTGAAGTAGATATAGCGGTGGACACTGACTTCACAGAAGCAGCCGAGCATGACGACCTGATGGGCACCATCAACTATGAAACACTCTTCCGAATTGTGAAAGAAGAGATGGCCAAACCTTCCAAGCTCCTGGAAACTGTAGCCGGAAAAATTGCTGACGATGTATTGAAGGCTTTACCAGCAGCCAAAGCGGTAGAGTTGAAAATATCGAAGCTGAATCCGCCTATAGGAGGCAAGTGCAGAAGGGCCACGGTCAGTCTCATTCGGAAGCGCTGATCTTTTCTCTCAACAAACAAAACCTATTTTACCCTCATTATGCGTTTTATCGTAGCTGTATTTTTGTTGTTAGCCTCATCCGTTATTGCTCAGGATAAACCTGCCTATAAGATCTTTACCAAAGAAGGTAAAGCCGTTGCCTACGATAAAATGATTAAAGATGTAAGCAAAGCAGAGATTGTGTTGTTTGGCGAACTGCATGATAATGCGATAGACCATTGGCTTGAACTACAGCTAACAAAAGATATATATACTATACAACCTGACCTGGCCTTAGGTTTTGAAATGTTTGAAGCCGATGACCAGATCGTATTAAACGAATACCTGAATGGTACCATCGAAGAAAGACATCTGCTGAACGAAGCTAAGGTTTGGGACAACTATAAGAACGACTATAAACCGTTGATTGAATTTGCCAAAGAGAAGAAGCTTCCTGCTATAGCTACAAATATTCCAAGACGCTACGCAAACCTGGTATACCGTAAAGGTGTAGAGTCATTGCAGACCTTACCGGAAGAAGCAAAACGATGGATTGCTCCTTTGCCAATTGATATAGATCTGAACCTGCCGGGTTATCAAGGAATGATGGCAATGGGTGGACATCAGCCCAGCGGCAGTGGCGAGAACATGGCGAAGTCGCAGGCCTCGAAAGATGCTACCATGGCATATTTTATTCTCAGGAACAAGAAGGCTATTACGCTGCACTTCAACGGTGCATATCACTCTCAGAATTTTGAGGGTATAAACTGGTATTTAAAGAAAGCTGATCCGAAATTAAAAATTGTTACCATTCACTCTGTTGAGCAGGATACCCTCGATAAACTCGATGACGCCAACAAGAATACGGCAGACTATATCATCTGCATTCCCAAAGACATGACGAAGACGTACTAATTTTTTGGCCCGCAGAACACACAGATTTACCTTTAGATTTAAATCACTATTTATACTTAGCACTAGTTATAGTAGTGATTTTC
>CAMLLI010000488.1 GCA_946480685.1 uncultured Flammeovirgaceae bacterium
GGTCAGGTTGGAAAAGATACCGATCCGTATCAGACATCCACAACCTATGCGCGCACGGAAGGTTTTCCGCTCAACGGACAAGTTGGTTTTACACGCAACCAGGTAAAAGGAAGTGAAGACCTGAAGCCTGAGCGAACCACTAACGTAGAGATAGGTGCCGAGATGAGATTCCTCGACAGACGTTTAGGTTTTGAATTTACCTGGTATAAAGCGAACAGTCGCGATCAGATCTTTAGTGTACCCGTGTCCAATACAACCGGCTATACGCGCTTCGTTGCCAACGCAGGAGAGATCGAGAATAAAGGTATAGAACTCACGTTGACCGGAACTCCGGTTCGTTCGAGTGATTTCACGTGGGATGTTACCCTGAACTTTACACGAAACCGAAATACAGTGGTTGATCTTGCCGAAGGTTTCGAAGGAGGATTTACGATTGGTTCACAGTTTGGCTACTCGGGAAGTACAGTAACCATGGCGTTGACAGAAGGTGCTCCTTATGGCAATTTATATGGAACAAGTTTTCAACGATACTATGGTGCGGAAGGTACTCCGGAAGGATTGGAATATTTAGATCGTGACAAACCGTTGCTGATTGGCGCCGATGGATTTCCGGTGCGCAATACATCGCAGCTCGTAGTAGGAAATGTACAACCCAGGTGGCTGGCCGGCTTACGGAATAATTTCAGGTATAAAGGATTTAACCTCGCTATAGTACTCGATGTGCGCTGGGATATGGATCAGTATAATCAGTACGGAAACTACCTCGCTGCTTTTGGTAAAGAAGCCTATACCGCCAATCGAAACGATATAGTTGTGTTTGATGGATACCTCGCGGATGGAACTAAGAATACAAAAGCCGTGTGGCTCGGACAAGGTATAGGTCCGGATGGAGTAAACTATGGTGATGGTTTCTATCGCAATACATTACGAAGATCGTCCGAGCCGTTTGTACAGGATGCTTCCTTCGTGAAGTTGCGCAGCGCAAGCTTGTCCTATAGTTTGCCGAACAGTGTTTTGGCGAAATCTCCATTCCAGGCGGTTACACTTTCTGCCAGTGTAAACAATATTATACTCTGGACACCGTGGAGCGGATACGACCCTGAATCGTTTAGCGGTGGTGCCGGAACAAATGTTACCGGTTTTTCCGGACTGGATTACCCAGGTGTAGCTACGACTACCTTCACGCTTAATCTCACACTATAAATCGATCGTATGAAAAAGTTCTTGAAATATATACTAAGCATATTTTCGATACTGGGCGTTGCAGGATGTTCTGATTACCTCGATGTAAATGACAATCCCAACGAGCCTACAACGGTGCCCCTAAGCTCACTGATGGCGACAACCTCCTTTACTACTGGTAAAAATATACAGGTGATTGGTAACATCACATCGTACTATGTTCAATACCTGGCGTCACCGAATCCATCAGGCGCAACGGATACCCAGGAACCTGTAGCGTATGATGACGCATGGTTCAGACTATATCATACACTGGGAGATATAGCGGACATGGAAAAGCAGGCGATGGAAACCGGGGCAACCCATTACGATGGTGCCGCTAAATTGTTAAAAGCTATACACTTGTTGCTGATTGTTGATGCCTGGGGAAATGTACCCTATACCGAAGCTCTCTTTGCTGAGACCGTAACTCCGGCTTACGATGAAGACCAGGATCTCTATAGCGTTATACTCACGTTGATCGACAACGGTATAGCAGCGCTGGAAAAAGAAGAAACAACGTATGCCCTGGGCGCACAAGACTTTATCTATGGCGATCGCAGCGGTGAAGCACAGGTAGAGGCCTGGATAAAAATGGGATATGCACTGAAAGCCCGTACACTTTTGCATACGAGTAAAACACCGGGTTACGATCCACAGGCTGTGCTCGCGGCATTGGACAATGCTTTTGACAGCAATGCCGATAATGCCGATATAACATACTTCGATACCGAGTTTAATCCGTGGGCATCGGTAGCGCGCGACCAGGAAGCGTTGATCCTCGATGGCTGGATCTCCGAGCAACTGGTGCAGACGATGGATGGGACAAGTTATGGTATAACAGATCCACGCATGGGCTTTATGTTTGGTGATACGGAAGATGGAAGTTTTGTAGGTGTACCCAACGGTGCAGGCAGAGGGGGAGCAGATGTTAGCGGAGATCGTTCTGTATTGGAGCGTGGTACATATTATGCAAGCGATACATCGCCCATGCTGATCATTACGTATGCCGAGCAAAAATTTATAGAAGCCGAAGCAGCGTTTGATGCTGACGATAAACCGCGTGCCTATGCTGCATACCTCGAAGGGATACGCGCACACATGGATATGGTTGGTGTGGACGCAGGCGATCGCGATGACTATATTAACCATGAAACGATAAGCGTTGGAAGTGATGATCTTACGCTGGAGTTGATCATGAAGGAAAAATATATAGCGATGTTTCTGCACCCGGAAACATGGACAGACGCGAGGCGCTATAATTTCCAGTACAAAGACATGGCGATCCCCGCTAATCTGAATCCTGATCTCAATGGTAATTATGCCAGACGTCTTATGTACCCTGATTCTGAAACGGGTCGAAATGTAGCCAACGTACCTTCCGTTACGCAGCTCGACAGAATTTGGTGGGATGTCACAAACTAAACTGAATTTATACCATGAAAATATATAGCTATATAAAAATAGTTTGCGCGATGTTACTGACAGCTGCTATGTTTTCCTGCGAAGAAAACGAAGTAGTACCCGACAGCGCCAGGCAAGGTGAAGTTACGGCAACCACAGCAAGTATAGCATCGTCTAACACAAAGCCTATTGCCTCTGAAACGATTACTGTCAAACTGAAATTTGTTAACCTATCGGAGGATAAAGTAAAATCAGTGCTGCTGAAGGCAAAGGTAGGAACGGCCGATTATACATCCGTACAAACCTTTGACGAAGGCACCGCTGCTACCGATAAAGAAATCACACACGAAGTACCCTATACAGTAACTGCGCCTAAGGGTACCGTTATAACATTCGACATGATTGTTACTTCTCAAAAGGAATATCCGCTTACCCGGCGGACAACCGTAACTGTAAATTAGACCGTTAGGATTTATTTGGTTTTGGTAAAGGCTGGCTCGGTAGACGAAAACTCTGCCGGGCCTTTTTGTTTGTTGTACTATACCCGCTAAATCCTGTCTCAAACAAACTAATTCCTGAAAAATGTGTTTTACATTACAATATATCGCGTAAATCGCAGGTATATCTCTTGCATTTTCTAGCAGCTGGCAACTAGCAGCTAGTAGCTTTTAACACATACGTATATGAACTGGTCTGACGTACTCAACTATGCCACCAAAGGCAACCTCACTCCCGACAAGCGGGTTGAGAAAACCAATGAAGAATGGAAAAAGGAATTGACACCGGAGCAGTTTCGCATTACCCGGCAGAAGGGAACCGAGTTTGCATTTTCCGGTGAATACTGCGAGGCACACGATCCTGGCCTCTATGCCTGCCGTTGTTGTGGCACTCCGCTGTTCGACTCGCGTCAGAAGTTTGAGTCGGGTACCGGCTGGCCAAGTTTTACAGAGTCGGTAAAAGACAATGTGATCAAATATGAAAGTGATCGCAGTCATGGCATGCACCGTGTTGAGGTGATGTGCAATGTATGCGATGGCCACCTCGGGCACGTGTTTCCGGATGGGCCTCCGCCAACCGGCTTACGCTTTTGCATTAACTCGGCTTCTATTAAGTTAATCGAGGGGTAATCATTTCTGTGTTTGATACATGAGACACCGGCAGGTATATACAGGATACCTTCCGGTGTTTTGCATTTACAAGGTCGGTGCTTCTGATATTGATATCGATGTTTATATTTAGGACCGATATCATTAATACCATGAGACAAACTGCATCCTTCATTATCGTTATGGCATTGTTTACGCTTAGTTCGTTTATGCCGGTTCAAAAGAAGAAAAAGATTATATTTTTTGGAGATTCCATTACCGAGGCCGGTGTAAAACCTACAGGCTATATAACACGTGTTGGCGAACTGGCTGATAAGGATGGTGTAGGTGCCAATTACGAATTTGTAGGTGCTGGTATTGGTGGTAATAAAGTATACGATCTGTACCTGCGCCTGGAAGATGATGTATTAAGCAAGAAACCAGACGTAGTCGTTATATATATCGGTGTGAATGATGTGTGGCATAAGCGCTCGTATGGTACTGGTACAGACGCGAACAAGTTTGAAGGTTTCTACAACGCCCTTATTAAAAAGATACAGGCACAGGGTGCCAAAGTAATTCTCGCAACGCCCGCAGTGATTGGCGAACGCACCGACTTTAGCAATGAATTGGATGGTGATCTGAATCTATACAGTAACATGATCCGCAGCATTGCGAAGAAAAACAATCTTCCGCTCGTAGATCTGCGTGCAGCGTTTATAGACTATAACAAATCTTATAACAAAGAGAATAAAGAGTCGGGTGTACTTACCTCAGACCGTGTACACTTAAACGAACGCGGCAACCTCTTTGTAGCAGAAGAGATGTGGAAGGCAATCAAGGTACTTCAGTAACAAATATAGTATTA
>CAMLLI010000489.1 GCA_946480685.1 uncultured Flammeovirgaceae bacterium
TGGTCTGCACATAGTAACGAGTATCCCGATCATAACCGGTTTGGTTTGTTGTAATTACTACCGGGTTCTCACCATTTTCAATATCCGGTCCGGGTAAACCGTTTGGCCAGAAAGCAGGTTGTGTGGGTATACCGCGCATCTGCATTCTAAATATAGCGCCTGCACTTCGTGTAGGATAGAACCTGTTTTCCTGGCGACCTAATATACCGATGGTTGTTTTTATATACTTGTTTATGTTCGCATCAAGATTAACCCGTAAATCGTATTGTTTATACCCGGTGGCTGCATTCTTATAGTATGCATCCTGGTTTTGATATCCGAGTGATGCCAGGTATTTGAAATTCTCAGTACCACCCGTGAGTTGTAAATTATGACGCGACTGTGGTGACCATGTTTTCAATGTAGCATCATACCAGTCCGTATTGGGGTGTCCCCAGGGATCAGAGCCATCTCTGAATTTCTGAAAATCTTCCGGAGTATAGGGAGCATCTACTACTGTTCCGTTCGGGCGGGTATAGCTACCGGTTTGCTTGAAGGCAGTGTTAGCAGCGTTCCATTCATCTACCGGTAAATTGAATATCTCCAGTTCATTTCGCATTTCGGCAAACTGCGTAGCATTTGCAAGTTCGGGTACAACGGTTGGCTGAGCCCATCCCTGGTTAAATGAATATAGTATTTCAGGCTTGCCGGTTTTACCACGCTTGGTTGTGATAAGTATAACACCATTGGCAGCGCGTGATCCATAGATAGCAGCGGACGCATCTTTCAACACCGATATACTTTCAATATCGGCCGGGTTAAGACGTTCTATACCACCTGCACGTGCCGGTATACCATCTATTACAATCAACGCATCGTTGCTACCCAATGTATTTGATCCGCGGATGCGAATGCTTGAACCATCATAGCCAGGCTCACCGCTTCTGTTCACAGCAATTACACCGGGCATGCGACCGGCAATGGAGTTTGTTAAATTTACTGCGGGCGATTTAACAAGGTCTGATCCCTTTACGGATGCAACGGAGCCAGTAACAGTTTCTTTCTTTTGCTCACCATATCCAACTACCACAACTTCCGACAGTTGTTGTACATCGGCTACGAGTACAACATCTACCGTAGTGCGGTTGCTGATATCAACTTCCTGCGTAACAAAACCAATGAAACTAAATACCAGTGTTGTACTTCCATCGGGAACTTCCAAGGTATATCTGCCATCGGAATCTGTTGTTGTTCCTATCGTTGAACCTTTAACCAACACGTTAACACCGGGCAGCCCGGTTTCACCATCGGTTACGCGTCCTGCTATAGCAACGGGGGCAAGTATAGCAGTGCTTTCCTCCGTAGTGGTTTCTTCTTCCTCATCGTCAGTCCGTACTTTATTCAGTACGATACGATCTTTTATTACCTGGTAGCGGATGTTGAGCGGACCGAGTAGTCTGTTCAAAACCGATTCCAGTTTTTCTTTCTCTGCATGAAAGGAAACTTCTTCCTTTATGGAGATAAAGTTCTTGCTGTACACAAACCGAACAGAAGCACTTTTTTCAATTTTGTCCAGTGCTTTGCTCAGACTCGTCCTTTCAACTGTAAGCGTAACGCTACGGTCTAAGAGGCTTTGTGCTTTGCCGACCTCCGCGCGGGAAATGCCCGTCAGGATCAACATAACGGCAATCTGGCTCAACGTAATTCGCATAATTTTGCTGAGGTTGATGTGCGTTTGTAAAATCTCTTGCATAATTTTGATTGTTTCGTTTTTACAAATGAGACATGATGCCCCCATCCTGATTTCCAGATCTGAAACAGGGGCTACATTTAGTTTTGATTAGGGGTGCCGCAATCACTCCTAATCTCTTTTTCAGGGGGTATAGATTTTAATGTTGCATAGATTTAGGGTTGATTAAGTGGTTGTTTTTAATTAACACACCCCGCTCCATCGAGGTATATAATGTTATCATTCAATTCGTACGTTGCTTCAATCGAACGACTTAGCATTTCCAGTATATCTGCCAGGTTCTGATTGGTAAAGTCTGCGCGAATCAAACAGTTGTTCAGGTTTGTATTTTTAACCTGTATCGTTATGTTGAATTTCTTTTCAAGCATGCGTAGCACGCGCTCCACCGGTACATTGTCATACTCTATAGATGTTACCTGCCACATGGCTAGCTCGGGCAATTGCAGTGGTGCTTCTTTCAGCAAGCGCTTCTCTGCTTTTACATAGGTAACACGCTCGTTTGGTGTGAGTAATACTTCTGATGTGTCGGGAGCTATATCTGGTGCATCGGCAGGATTCATCTGGACAGCAACCTTTCCGCTCATGACGGACACTTCTATCGTGGAAGCATCTTTATAGGCTTTTATATTGAAGCTTGTACCGAGTACTTTGGTGATAACATTGCCGGTGGTAACGATAAACGGGCGGTGTTCATCGCGCGCTACATCAAAGAATGCTTCGCCCTTTAGTTGAATGGTACGCAATGTCTCATGAAATACATCAGGATATTCTATACTGCTATTAGGCTTGAGCCATACAATGGTTCCATCGGATAACTCCTGGCGAAGTATAGATTGGGTTGTATTACTGAGTGCGGTGATGTTTATGCGCTTGGGCGCAGGGGCTGTTGCCTGTAAATTGTTTTTATTCTTATTATAGAGTATACCCATGCCGGCTGCTACCAGCAACGTAACGGCTGCCGCAGTCTTATAGAATGTAGCGGCAACAGACCTATATTTACTCTGCTTTTTTCCGGTGGCTATAGATTGTCCGGCGGCTGCCAGGTTATCACGAATTTGCAGCAGCATCTTTTGTTTCAGCTGCTCGCGTTGCGCCAGGTCCAGGAGCCTGCCATCGTCTGCCGATTCATCAAAGGAAGTATACCAGTCGTTTACGAACTCGTTCTCCTCAGGCGTGCATTTTCCCTGCAGGTATTTCTGCAAAAGTTCAGGCGTAATTCTTTTCATGGGTTCAGGGTGTTACCAAAACGATTTATAATTTCAATCGTTTTAATCGGCCTCTTACTAGATAGTCAGGCCGAACGGAGCACTCCCCTATAGCACCTCAAAAAAAATTTTAAAAGGAGATTGACTTGATCAGAATAAACCGGTGGATGACAGTATGATGACGACCAGTTGCTTGATATTCATTTTCAACACACGCAACGCTTTTCCCAATTGATGTTCAACCGTCTTTTCAGATATACCCATTTGCGAAGCAATCTGCTTCATGGTAAGATTCTCGTGGCGGCTCAATTTAAATACCTGCTGGCATTTGGGTGGAAGCTTGCTGATTTCTTTTTCTACCGAGACGTGCAGGTCGTTTACGAGAACAAGTTCTTCGGTGGAATTATCTATTTCAGATTGTGTTTTTAACTGCAGATCCACATACTGCTTGCGTATACCTTCGTGATGCAGGTGGTTGATAACTTTATACTTAACTGCTGTGAAAAGATAGGCCGACAATGATTTTATATGCACCAGCTCGCGGTTTATCCAGAGGCTGGTAAATATATCCTGCACAAATTCTTCGGCCGCCTCACGCGACTGAATGCGTTTGTAAGCCGCAGAGTATAATTTATACCAGTAGCGACTATAAATTTCTTCGAACGCAGCGATGTCCTGCTGCTTCAGTAAGTCGATAAGATCTTGTTCAGAATAATTTTTGAGCTTATTCATGAGGAATCTTGGTCTAGGGTCTAGGACATCAAATCAACAATCGTGAAACAAATTACAACGCTTTAATGGTATATTCTACACTTTTCGTCTAAAATTATGCTTTGTAAACGGTTGAAATTCGTTTTCCGTGCCTCTGCACGGAAAAAAAGAAGCCGCTCCATTACTGGAAGCGGCTTCACAACTAACCCAATTCACTTACCTATGTGAGAGAGCTCTATATTTATATACTATATATATACTTAGTTAGCTCCGTTAGGTTTTAACAACGGATTCGCATTTATAGCCTGGTTCGGAATCGGGAAGATCGATTTATCGGCACCATCAACAGGCTTGTCCCACCACTCGGCACCGAAACGGTTCCAGCGAATAAGATCAGTTCTGCGGTGACGCTCTCCTAAAAATTCTCTTCCGAGTTCATCAACAAACTCATCGTCTGTCAAACGATCCAGATCCGCCTGGTAACTTTCTTCATCCCAATCATCAGCATCGAAATTTCTTTCGCGCACCGCATCGAGTAATACAGCAGCACCGGCTTTATCACCAGCTCTATATTTACACTCGGCCAATGAATAGTATATCTCAGCAAGTCTGATCTCAGGCGCAGCGTTGAACTGGAATAAGTTCTGCGACATTGGCAACCAAGGGAACTTGAGCAGACGTACTCCTGAATTTTCTTCACCAGTATTTACGTGTGAACCTTCTGCCCAGCGACCGTTTGGTTTTTCAGAGAAACGTCCAACCTGATCGACAAACTTCAGCGGCTGACCATTCCACTCTTCGGTGCCTTTTACAGTCTTCGTGCTGTCGTATCCGTAACCTTTTACTTTGTCAAATTCATACATTTGACCGATCAGGAAGAAGCCTTCGTACTCACCGCCGGTTGCTGTTGTATGGAACGGCTGTTTACGCTT
>CAMLLI010000490.1 GCA_946480685.1 uncultured Flammeovirgaceae bacterium
CACGAATTAGCAACTCTAAACTTCCAGAAGCCAGCAGCTGGTAGCCAGCAACTCTTTCTTCATTCGTCCCGAAGCGCTTTCACGGGGTTTGTTGATGCGGCACGGAGTACGTGGTATCCTACGGTGATTAGTGTGATGGTAAATGCGAGCAGGGCTGAGACAATGAAAGTCAACCATTCGCCTGTGAGTTCAATTCTATATGCGAATTTCTGAAGCCAGCTGTCCGTAAAGTACCATGCTACCGGAAAGGCAATGAGCATACCTATACCTACCAGCAGGAAGAATTCTTTGGACACCAGTATTACAAGACTATTTATACTTGCACCGACTACTTTGCGTACACCAATTTCTTTATAGCGTTGTTGTGTGGTGAAGGCTGCAAGTCCAAGCAAACCTAAACAGGCTATCGCAATGGTTAGTCCGGAGAATGCTGTAAAGATCTGACTTCTCTTTTCATCGGATTTATATTGTGAATTGAAGTCCTGATCGAGGAACTCATACTCGAACGGAAGATCAGGATATATAGTCTTCCAGGTGCTTTCAATTGCTGCTATTGATTCGCGCACATCTCCTTCCGTCTTTACAAACACATAGTTATTATAACTGTTCATGATGATCATCAACGGTTCGATGACATCGTATAGTGAATTCTGGTTATAGTCTTTAACTATGCCTACTACTTTCCGTTCGATCTCCGTATTGTTGGGTCCATTGAAGATAAACCTCTTGCCCAACGGTTCTTTCCAAGCCATACGCTTTACCATCGCTTCATTTACCAGTACGGCATACAGGGTATCAGAAGGTATATCGCGCGAAAAATCACGACCTTGTACAACGGTCATGCCCATGGTTTTCACAAAATCATAATCAGCGTTATACAGATCTATACCACGCTCGGATAATTTACCATCGTTGTCTTCTACCTTCAGTAGATTCTTGCTGATGCCCTGCCCCGGCGATGAGTTTGCTGTACCGGCAGACGCAACACCCGCTGTCTGACGCATACGCTCGGCCAATACATCAGACTTCCTTACCTGATCTTCGCTGGACAGTGCTATACGTACCACTCGCTCTTTTGTAAAGCCAAGATCTTTGTTACGCATATACTGCAGCTGATCATATACAACCAATGTACTGATGAGCATAAAAATGGAAATTGAGAATTGCGCTACAACGAGCGACTTTCTGAAGAATGCATTGCCGCCTTTAGTGGACAACTTGCCTTTCAATACACTTACCGGATTAAATCCTGACAAATAAAAAGCCGGATAGCTACCTCCTACTATACCGACAAATACAACAACCCCAAGCAGGCTAAGTATAACCGGTGTTTGCCATATATACGAGAATGGAAGTTGTTTATTGGAAAGATCATTGAACGAAGGCAACAACGCATATATCAATACAAGACTTGCCACTAATGCAATGAGCGCTATCACTACCGACTCCGTAATAAATTGTGCAATCAACTGTGCGCGTTGT
The DNA here is from genome assembly GCA_946480685.1 of uncultured Flammeovirgaceae bacterium. The sequence continues at coordinate 1,483 of CAMLLI010000490.1, forward strand.
GAGCCCATTACTTTACGAATCCCTACTTCCTTCGCCCGATTGGCTGAACGTGCTGTCGCGAGGTTCATATAGTTGATGCAGGCAATGATAAGCATGAACGCTGCCACTGCGGCAAATATATAGATGTAGGATATATCGCCACCAGCCTCCGCCTCGTCCTGGATCTTGGAGTGAAGATGTATATCAGTTATGCGCTGCAGTTCATATTTAATGGTGATGCCATACTGCGCAAAGATTGGATCCACTTTTTCTTTAATTACTTTACCCAGGCTGGTATACATTTTATCCAGGCTATATCCCTCCGGCAACTGGATATAGGTATATACACCGAAGCTTCCCCAGTGTCCCTGGTAATTCGGTTGTGTGCTGCGTGAGATGAGTGCATCAAAAATAAAATGTGAGTTCAGCGGAACATCTTCCATTACAGCTGTCACTTTAAACGTTTCGTTCTGCTGATTTTGAAGCGTTTGTCCTACTGCGTTGACAGTACCGAAATATTTTATCGCTATCTTTTTTGTGAGCACTATCGAGAAGGGAGCATCCAGTGCTGTATTCGCATCGCCATCAATGATCTTGTAGCTGAACATATCAAATGTGGTGGAATCAGCCAGATAAAAATCACCTTCATAAAACTGCTTCTCACCGTTCTTATAGAGACTGCGGCCTATACCAAAAAAACGAACTGCATTTTTTACTTCCGGATAATTGTCCCGTAACTCGTCAGTCAAAGGTATCTGTGCTATCGCCCACGTGAAAGCGTTATCAGGCTCTTTAATGTTTGAGACCACCCGGTATATATTCGGAGCATTGGTATGGTAACGATCGTAACTGAGTTCATCCAGAATATAAAGCAGTAAAAACATACTGCAGGTTATCCCGATCGTGAGTCCAAGAATGTTAATAGCGCTGTACGTTTTGTCCTTCCGGATATTACGCATGGCAATGACGAATAGATTTTTAAGCATAGCTGAAGGTGATTAGCGAATATATACTTGATGATGTTGCGCCCGGAAAAGTTGCATGTTATAGAACAGCTTCTTTCTGTTCGGGGATTTACCAGTCTCTCCACTCCGATGCAATCCCGTCTCCACCGCCATATTTTTTTGGCTCCAATCCCGCGGCAGACGCGATGTTATCAAATAACAAACAAAGATCTTCACGCTCTTCCGTTTCGATGAGGCATTCATCGTTTTCGCGGTTCAGCGCATTCAACATTTCAACAGCTTCCCGGAATAATTCAACCTTCTCATTTTCAGGAGCGGTTTCTTCCAGGCTGATTAATTTATCAATGAGATTATCCATGATAATGATGGCGCGCTCACAATTCTCATCGGTATATTGATCGAGTCCATTGTTATAGGCTTCATGCCATTTATCGAATGGATAATCGATCTTCGCGTTCTCTAATCTTGCTTCGTAAGTCATTTCCAAAATTGTAAAGGGAAAGAAAATCAAAAATTTCGGTTTGATCAACTAACTCCCTTCACATGTATAGGACAAATCAGTCTTCAACTATATATATGGCGAACCATCTATTTTAGTATAGCTTGTTATTGTACGTTGGCAGGTGCCGCTGGCAGAAATTCTTTTCTTCGCAACAAGGCAGCACTGATCAGTGTTATAACGATGCCTACGGGCAAAATTTCGGAAAGTGTTACTCCGAAGCGGATCAACGGATTTTTATACATTTCCCCAAACTCCTCCATCTCCGTGCGTTGTTGTGCGATCTCGGCATCGCTCGCACCTTCCTGTTTCATTTTTTCGAGATAGCTTGTGGTATACTTCTCCATAAAATCAGAGGCAACGGTATTGTAATAGATTTCCCAGGTGCTGGCGTACATCACCGAGGCAATGAGTGTAATGAGGATGCCCACGACAAAGCCACGGCCAAATGTGATAACGCCTTTCTGCTGCTGATCGCGGTACGACTTAATACCGACAAATACCAGCGACAGCGCAATGATCATCGAAATATACCCAACAACCATTGAACTCTCATTGCTTAGCGTTCCATTGTGTGTTAACGGATACGAGATGGCAAACATGAGGGAAACGATCACTCCTGCGATCAATCCGTTGATGATAATTATTCTTTTCATACGTGTTTTATTTTTCGTCAAATCAAAGATGCCGGCCTTGAACTTCACTCACCCAAAAGGATGATTTCGCTTCTAAACCCTGTTTTCACCCAAAAGCATGAGACTTTACGCGCTATATTCAAGGTATAAGCCTCAACTGCTTGGCGCGTTCAATGGCCTGCGTTCTTCGCTTCACTTCGAGTTTCAAAAATAAATTGGAGGAGTGGGTCTTGACGGTGTTAAGGGACACGAACAGTTTATCGGCAATCTCCTGGTTCGTGAGTCCCTGTGCCATGAGTGTTAATACTTCCAGTTCGCGCTTGCTGATGCCGGTTTGAAGCATAGCCTGTTCATTAAACTCAAATGCTGTTGAAGCCACCGGCACATGAACTGTAACTACTCTTTTACAAGTGAGTTTTAATCCGAGCCATATACCTACCGTTGTAAACAGTGTAGCCACTACGGTGAGGTAGAACTCCAGCGACAGATCGCGGATTATATACCTGTACTCCATAAATTTCAGCAGGAATACCAGTACAAAAAGAGCCAGACTATACCAGAGGACTATACGTTTCACGCCTGCTAAAATACGGCATTCAACTTTATACTTGATCTACATTTGATTGTCTGAAACCAATTTTTCGCATGGGTTCGGTTTTAGGATCGAGCAGTTCTTTGAGGTATTCGAATATGAGTTTTATGTCTGCATCGTTCGTTACCACCTTTCGTTCCAGGCGTTCAACTTTCAGAAGAATATCTTTGTGACTGATCAACACCTCGCGAAGCTTTACAAATATTTCGATGATGCGTATGCTCATCACCAGTGCCCGTTCACTTTTAAGAACATTGGAAAGCATGAGTACACCATGTTCGGTAAACGCGTAGGGCAACGAGCCTCCAAGGTGTTTTTTCGATGGTATCGCATTTTGCGATACCATGACATTGACTTCCTCATCCGTTAATTGAAACATGAAATTTTCAGGAAACCGGCTGATGTTCCGCTTTACCTGT
>CAMLLI010000491.1 GCA_946480685.1 uncultured Flammeovirgaceae bacterium
TGTCTACCGGCTGCACCAGTACCGACATCGATGTTCGTGACGCGCCAATCACAGCATCGGCTGTGATTGTAAAGTAATTGGTCGGGAAGAGTTTGTTATAGCGAACGGTACGCTGGCCAGCCGGTATATTTTGCACCACCGGTATATAGGGCCCTGCTTCGGTTTGAGACAGACTCAGCGTGAACCCGCGGATCAATCCATTACCGGCACGCTCGAACGACCAGCCGAGTTCCATTTCACCGGCTTCATTTACAACGGCCTTCGTGACGTGCGGAACATACTCCAATATCTTCTGACCAACTCCGGATACTTTTGCAGAGGGCGGACCTAACTCGCTAAAGGAGGTTATACCCCGCACACGATAGTAGTATGTAACATCGTTCATGCCGAGTGCATCTACATAGTGAATTCTGCCGGTGGGTCGTGCTGCATCACTCTCACTCATTTGCATGATGGGACGTTCGGTAATTCTGTAAAAATTCTTTCCGTCTGATGAACGCTCGATATAGTATGCGTTGTAATAATCTTTCAGCGAATTATAGTCCCAGCTGATCACAGCGGTTTTATCACTGAATTGTGCGGCAACTTCTGTTGGCTCCGGCAGCGGCTTGTAATCTTTGAGCCCTATAAATACGGCTGCTGAATCGATTGCCAGTTGACCTGCGGGCACTTTCGATTTGATACGGTACAGGTATTTTTCATTCTCCTTTACATCCGTGTCTGTCAACCCCCAGCCTGCGAGTTGTGCCATGGCAAAATTCTGATCGGCCGCATAGAGCGAGAGTGCAAAACGTTGTTCCAGTTCCTGCGCTTTGTTGATGGACGATAATATACTTTCCTTATCGGTACTGCTTACTTCAAAGCTTTCGCCATACAACGCTTGCGCTATAATGGCTGCGTATTCGTTGCTGTTGGCCGGCACGATCCACTGACTTTGCTCTGCCGGTTTAATGATGCCTATATATTTACGTTCGGGCTTGCTCAGAATAACGCTGTCGCGGATAACGGTATAGCGGACCACTTCAAAGCCATGTTGATTGGACAATTTCCACGCACGTGGCTGGTTTACGGCCCAACGAATCAGGATCTGTTTTTTCTGTGCACGTCCGAGAGCCTTAACGAAATTGGTGCGCTGGCTATACCCGGTGGTGACGGTACAACACAACAGGAACAACGTGACAATTATATAGAGACGATCGTTTTTCATGATGTCTTATCGGATCGGATTAGTATAAATGAATATGGCTGAAGAACCGCGTTTTCCATTCGGAAGTATATATTGGAACTTCACCGGGTAATTGCCAGCACGGATCATCGGGTAGCCGCCCATGATAATGGCTGCATATCGGTTCTGTTGTTCCGTACCCAGGAATGTATTCACCACCTGTGTTTGCAGATCGATGAAATCCTGGTGATATACATCCGGCAGATTATATATATAGGGAACACGTGTGGTGGTAATGCCACCCGGCTCCGAAAGTTCGGCCTGCATCTGGTATAGCGACATGATCGGCAACGCCCGTGCGGGGTAGAATCCAAGTGCTGCTGTATCGCGGTGCAACCTGATCTCGTTCGCTACCGGGTACTCGCGGTATAACAACGGGTATATATCCTGTTTGTAGTAAGCATCCTCCGGAAGCGCTGCTACGGTTGACAAAGGCTGACGGCCGCTATATTGTGTACCGATCAGTTCGGGTATATCAAATCCTTCGTAGGCCGCTACCTGTGGTTGCAGGCTGATGACATCCGAAGAGATCTTTCCGATCAACGGTTGTACGATCGTTATACTCCTGATCTTGTCACTATACAGGGCGTGTCTGCTGGTGTGGAATGTATATTCAATCAGACTTTTACCCAGCTCGGTTTGCTGCACGTCTGATGCCTGGTTTTGGCGAACGGTGAGATCACCTGCATCATTCCGGATCACCTGCTCTACAGCTCCCTGCTGCGCTGATGAAGCATCGCGCGGTGTCGCCAGCATACCGATTGTATAGGCAGCATTCAGATCAAGTGCATCAAGTGTAAAGTCAATACGTTTTTCAGCAGCGTTATATACTACCTCCTGCTTCTTGGCTGCTTGCCCGGATTTACCGGTGCCGATCTCATAACGCCATGCATCCGAGAAGAGATAAGACTGACCGCGCTTTAACTGGATATACCCTTCTCTGCTTTCATCACGATAGTAATTCTTTTGATCGACCACCGGGTATGCATATTCGATATTGGACAATGGTATATTATCCGGAGCATCGCCCGTGGTAAAGGTTATCTCTTTAAACTCAAGAGCTTTTTTACCTTCCTCGTATACTGGCTGCCAGGTACTGCCCTGCTGTAACTCAAAGCTTACTTTCACTACGGCCTTCAGTTCTTTGTGCGGTGGCAGGGTTTCGGTTGAATAGAAAGTAACGAGGTCGCGGTTGTTGTTCCATACCAGTTTGCCGGGTATAGCCGTACCGTTGTCTGTTACGGTGAATTCTTCGAGTTTTATTCTATAGGACTTGCTGCCCTGATCATCTTCCACATAGAACGGGTGCTCCATGCGCATGTTGAAGGCTGCCTGCGGTGCTGCGAATACATCAACATCTTTTGCCTTGTCGATCGGTTTCAGATCAGCGATAACATTTAACGCCAGCGGACTTCCTGAATCATTTACAATTTCGCAGTCGCTACCCAATGAGACTTTCAAACGGAAGTTACCGCTAACCAATCCTCCAAGTATATCTACTTTCACTGCAAGGTATCCTTTAAACATGGTAGGATTTGGCAGTCGCGCCTGCAGGAGTACGGCAGAACCTCCGCGCAACACGGAGAACTTTTTGTTCATGCCGAATATCTTGATCTTTACACCCACCTCGCCCTGCATATAGGCATAGGCTTGCCCGTTGGCATACCAGCCACCTATACCGATCGGTTCAGTTTGTCCTGCGCAATGTGCATCGCCATAATCGCGCAGCATGATATCGAACCCTGCACCTGCCTTGAAGCTCGCGTATAGTATAAAGGAACGCATCTCACCGGTGTCTACCGAGAAGTTCGTTCCGAAGGCGAAACCTCTTCCGTCTTCCAGCGCATTGGCATCGCGCATATAGTCGAGCTTGGCCATCTCAACACCTAACATATCTGCTATAATGGTTGGAGGCGGTGGTGAATCGAGTACTTTACTACCGGCCATGAAATAACCACCGGTCTTCACACTAAAGCTCCCGATACCAAACTGAATGCCCATGCGATCAACCGGAGTACCCATATAGATATACCAGCTGTCGGAGTCGATATGTATTACCGACCAGCCAGCACGGTTGTTGTTTCCTATACCGCGTAACAAACCGCCCGCTACATTTACATATACATCGAAGGTTGAGTGAAAACTTTTGTTGGCAAAGTCCATCATCATCCCTACGTGCGCAGAGATCATTCCGCTCTCGCCCATCTTCTTGGCATCGCCCAGTAAAGCAGCTGCAGCATTCGAAGGTTCATTTACTTTGAGTGTCTCTAATGTTTGCGCGAGTACCGGGTTATCTTTTACAAACGCATCTTCGTACTTGGCAAAGTTGCTCTGCTGTTCCGTAACGAAGCCTTCAATATTTTCCGTGCCCGGGATTTTACCAATGAATCGTGCATCACCAAAGAAACCGATATAGCTTATACCAAAGCTCTTGGTAAATCCTATTTCAAAAGAAGCTTCACCATCTACCACGCTTCGTGTCGCTACGTTGAAGAGTACAGCAGCCTTGATGCCGAAATGTACTTTATCATCCGGAACGTAATCCATCACCGTTAACGGAGACCCTGCCTCTACTCCTTTCGGATGACGCTTCATATGATAGAAGGCGCCACCACCAAAACCATGTATGCGCAACGGACCGACTACCGGTATTCCATCGCCATACGAAACAGAACCTTCTACAAACCAATAACGATACGTTGTAGAGCCAAACATGGCCTGCGCCTTTACTTCTACCTTTACCGGTATAAATTTAGCCTGTAACTTACCGGCTATACCATCTCCGTAGATCGGATCATCATCGAGTATACTCAACGCTCCTTCTATCTCCAGGCTTCCGCTGATGGTTGCCTTGATCTGTATCGCACTTATACCGATACCATCGTACTTCCACGATTGTGTTCCATCATCACGCTTCTCTAATTTACTTTTTACTTCCAAACGTGTTGTCGCTCCGAATTGTCCTGACATCAGGTTGAGCTTGAGGTTAAAGCCGAGTTTCGCTTTACCGTTTTGTGCTGTGAGTCCTATATCGTTGATGGACACCGGGAAGTTGGCAAACTTCAATTCACCTTTATACCCGAAGTACTCTACTTCTATATAGGGAGTTTCGGTCATGATGTGAAGCGACTTGAATTCTATACCTTTAAATTCGCCCATGGCATTTGAACCGTCTTCGTTCTTCGAAACCTTCATACTCATGCGACCGTGCAGCATCGCTTCGGGCCTGAACTTGTCATCAGTAAGTTTCAATTGAACGTATGAATTGGGATCGATCTCAACGGTAGCGTTAAGCGCAGAAAAACTAAACTTGTTGCGTACGCTTACTTTCA
>CAMLLI010000492.1 GCA_946480685.1 uncultured Flammeovirgaceae bacterium
AAGCCTCTGGAAAACAGACGGGACTGGTGAGGGTACAGAATTAGTTTATGGCGCTAAGGAAGCGTACCCTGCAAATCTGACGATCTTTAAAGGCAAGCTATATTTTACCACCGCTCTCGGGTCCATCATACGCACAGACGGCACCGCTGCCGGCACACAGGTATTTTTCCAGGCTGATTTTACATCGGGTCGAATCATGACGATGGTGAAAGATGAGGACTATATTTACTTCACTCCTAATGGACGAACCATCTATCGCGATAACGGTTCTTCACGAATCAATTTTCTTGGTCCCCTTTCATGGGAAAGTGTCTCCTACAAAAATCTTTTCGTACTTGACAACGCGCTGGTGGTCATTAAATCATCTACCTATGATGATGTTATTCGGATATACTCAATTCCTAAAAATATACTCGGTGACCAGCAAGAAGACGAATGGCAAGTAATTAAAAAACTGGATGCCCCTACTTACGGAAGACAAGAGATTGAAAATTATACAAATGTTTCCGGGAAGTTGTTTTTCAGTTTCAGGACTTACTATGACAATGTTACTCCGACCGATGAACTGTGGATTTGTGATGGCACTGAAGCAGGCACCAAACTGGTAAAATCATTTGGCTGGAGCCCGCATTTTTATCAGTCAGAAATGGGAATGTTCTTTCAGTTCAAAGGAAAGTTATACTTCCGCGCGGGCACAGCAGACAACCGTGCACTTTGGACTTCTGATGGCACAACACAAGGAACAAGCAAATTCCATGATGTGGTAATCACTCCTCCGTATAATGATGAGCGGACACCTGTACTTGTATCCGAAGACAGAATATACTTCAGTGGCAGCAATGACGGGTATAATGCAGAACTATGGCAATCGGATGGTACAGCCGCCGGAACCAAGCTATATCTTGACCTGGAAGACGATGGAGGAAGCTCACCACATGACTTCTCCATTACGAACGATGTTTTATACTTCATTACCTCTCAGCAGTTTTCATCAACACTGTGGAGCACGATGCCGGCCGCTGATATTTCAGTAGTGGGCACATGGGGTAGCGTAATGAAGTCTGGTTCAAAACCCTACCTCTTCCCTGCCGTAGCGAAAGGCTCTTGTACTACACGAGAAATAGTGATTCGAAATAAAGGTCTGGAAGAACTTTACCTGAGAAATATACTTCTGACGGGAAGAGATTTCTACCTCGTGCAGAAATCTATGCCGGAGACAATAGCTCCGGGTGAATCGGTTTCTCTCGGGATCGTTGTTAACCCGGTAAATGAAGGTACAACAACTGCTACACTGACAATTCTGTCCAATGACATCGATGAGCCTAAATATGTAATCTATCTTCACGCCAGCACGGCCACCTGGGCTACCTCAGAAATCTGTCAGTTTCCTGAGAGCGGATATGTAAAGAGCCTGACACCTGATGAAAGTATAAAACCTATTGTATTATCGAGTTACTCCATCATGGAAGGACAGCCAAAAGGCACTGCTATTGGTGCGTTCTCGCTTCCGCAAAGTGCAAGCTTTGCTTTGGTTGCTGGCGAAGGAGCCATGGACAATGATCATTTTTATATTGATGGAACTATATTAAAATCGAACACCATTTTTGATTTTAATCTGAAGAGCTTGTATTCCATCCGTGTAAAGGCTACTTCATCGGGGGGTGACTTCGAAACGTCTCTGCGCATTCGTGTTGTTAATGCCAGTTTGATTCTGGAGAATGGTGATTGCAGGCAGACGTTTGAGAATATGAATTTCAGCTATACATCGCTGGAGGCAAACGCGGCAGGGCACTTGTTCGCAACAACAAGCAATGGACGTATACTCCGATCAACCGATGAAGGTAAAACCTGGAACGTAGTATCTGCCGGTAACTACTCACTGTCTGAAATTTTCTTTATAGGGAATACGGGCTTTGTACAGGGAAACAATGTCTTCCTGAAATCAGACGATGGCGGAGCTACATGGGTTCATATATACCTGCCGCTCACGGGTGAATATTACTTTAACAAACTGGCTGCATTCTTCCTGACCGAAGAAAAAGGTTATGTTGGTACGGAAGAAGGAGAAATCTTTTTTACCGATGATGGTGGACGATCATGGGAAACACGTTTCTCCGGAGCATGGTACGAATTCCGTGACCTGTTTTTCTTATCCGAAGACAAAGGATATGCTCTAGCCAGCTATGGTGATCTGTATCAAACTACAGATGGCGGACGTTCATGGACTGAAGTAGACTTGTCGGCACTGGGGTGGAATCCCCGACTCCAGGACATCTGGTTCACGAATGATAGCGATGGCTTCCTGATTGGAGACTATACCCTATATACTACGCGCAACGGTGGACAGACCTGGGTTGCAGTTCCGGAGGTTCAGGTCAGTGATATAGCAAAAATCAAATTCGATAATGAGAATGCAGGATTTATCATCGGGAACGGAGTCATGTATAAAACCAATAACGGTGGCGATACCTGGAGCGTCCTTTACCCGGGCATTTCACCTGGTGGTATAACCGGAGTCGCGCAGTCTTCCGGCAAGATATATATAGCGGGAAAAAGTTATTACTATTCGTATCAATCAGCCCGCTCTATAGCAATGTCGTCTGATCAAGGTGCAACCTGGTCTACACTCAATTACTTTTCGGATGGACATATATACCACATCGACTTCTCCATTGAAAAGAACGGATTTATTACGGGTGAGAATGGACTATTCAAAACAGAGGATAATGGTTTTACCTGGAAGCAAACACCCTCAGACCTCACGAATGTAGGCGATACACATTTCATAGATAAAAACACCGTCATCCTGCTTAGTGCAGGTGATATCTATAAATCAACCGATGGCGGAGTAACAACGCGAAAGGTATTGACAACAAGCAAGGTTGATCCGTATCGTCCGGCAGGAACGCTTTATTCTTTTGCCGGCAATATTCTTTTTTCAGTAAGCTGGTATGCAGTTTACAGGAGCGATGATTTAGGAGAGACATGGAAACTCGTCTCTACGGATCCGGGGTACTATACACAGGGCATGCACTTTATATCTCCGTCAATCGGGTATCGTATCGAGTTGTTCGGCTCTGTGGAAAAGACAATTGATGGCGGTAAAACGTGGTCACCGGTTTTTACGAGAGAGCCGAGTGAATCAGAAGCATTTAACGATATATTTTTCCTCAACGAAAATGTAGGTTACGCAGGTGGCGAGCATCTGCGCAAAAGCGTAGATGGCGGAAAAAGCTGGAAAAAAATAAACTGGCAATTTTACGACATCATCGCTATACACTTTGAGAATGAATCGCACGGCTATGTCGTTACGAGAGGCGGAAATGTTTACGAAACCACCGATGCAGGTGCAACCTGGAAAACAATTTTCATAACGTCTTCAAACGTACACGATGTACAGTTCAATAACGATGCAATTTACCTGGCTGGAGAAAATGGATTTGCCGCGCGAATGAATACGACACCCATGGTGCCTCCTCAACCCGGGTATATATATGGCCCTGAACGCGTGTGTCCGGGTGACGCAGCCGAACTCTATGTCTCTGTCAAAGGTAACTATAGCACTCAATGGAGTACCACCGCAGGTAATGTTGAAGACCATAGCGGGTATATTACTGTAGATTTTCCTTCTACTGGAGAATATACCATTACAGCCCGGCATTTCAATGCATGTGGCATCAGTGCTTTGCGCACAACCAAAGTGGTTGTATCCGGCACACAGGCAACGCCGATTATTGACGGTCCTAATCCGGCTACATCCGGAGCTCAAAACGTTACTTACAGCGTGATCAACGGAAATGACGATGCCAAATTCCTATGGGAAGTAACTGGAAGTTCAAGTATATCTCCTGTTAACAAGGGCGTGGTTGTGAATTGGGCGGAAGCCGATAATGCAACAACCGGTGAGGTCAAAACGCTAGCCATTGATGCTTCGGGTTGTCGTGCGTACGGAGCGCTGGTTGTTCAGCTTGAAGTACCACTGGCCGTGGAGACAGATCTGGATAATTATATAAGTATATATCCCAACCCCTCGGAAGCCGATACCAAAATTGCATCTTCATACGAAGGACTGGTTTCTGTTCGTATTATGGATATGATCGGAAGAGAGTATACTGGCACCACACTGTCATTCGGAGAAGAACAAACATTGCGCACACGGCAGCTCCCTGCAGGGTTGTATATTGTGGAGATCTCCGATGGGACTAATTCCATCACTAAAAAACTTATCCGGAAATAAAAATAAATACGTGCAGTCTCATACAGATTACACGTCAATCAAATATATACTCTACCTACTCTATTGTCTGGCATGAAAACTATAGTTACCGCAGCCGTTGCTGTTCTTCTATACCTGGGCGCGTATGGACAAACCTTTGAACAGAAAACATTGGAAGCACCTGGCGCAGATTCGTATACCCGGTATCATTGGGCTGACGTCAACGGTGATGGCATCGCTGACATTATTGAAATTGACCCCTACAGCATTGCCGTATTGCACCTTTCCAATGGCAGCACCTATACATCTGTTAATGTAGCCGATGAGAG
>CAMLLI010000493.1 GCA_946480685.1 uncultured Flammeovirgaceae bacterium
AACAGAACGTCTTCGCTTAACAGAAGTATGGGCGGTGTAGGTATAGCGGTGCAGGATGACTACAACCTCAATCCGATAAACCCGGCTTCGTACGGAGCCATCTCGTCACCGATCACACATATATATGAGATTGGTTTATATGTAGAGTCTAACCGATACCTTACCACGGCAAAAGCAGAATCAAAATCAACGGGCGGCATCACCAACATTAATTACTGGTTCAAATTTTCGAAGTCGTGGTCGGCTTCTGCCGGACTTGCTCCCTATAGTAGTGTAGGGTATAAAATCAACACACAACGCGAACTCGGAGCGGCATCCAATGTAAATTATACATATGACGGCAGCGGAAATCTGAACCAGCTTTACCTCGGCAATTCATTCAACGTGCTTAAGAATCTGTCGCTCGGTGTTAATCTCTCCTATATATTCGGAAGCATTACTAAGAATGAAAGTATAGAAATTCCGAGTCAGTCGAGCGTGCTCACGTACGAGAACCAGGTTGTAGCGCGCAAGGTTCACGCTGACTTCGGACTTCAATATCGCATTAACCTGAAGAATCGTGCACTCGTTGTTGGACTTGTAGCAGATAACGGTATAAAGTTCAACGGCTCGCAGAAAAGTACACTATACGATGAGAATGCCGATACACTCACTAGCGCCAATGGCGATAAACTAAAATATAAACTTCCTGCATCCACTGGTATGGGACTTGCGCTGCATTCGAAACGCTCTATTATAGCAGCCGATCTGAAATTTGAAAAGTGGAGTTCTGCCAGCTTCTCTGACCAGGAGCTTACATTTGAAGACTCGTGGAAATTCGGTCTCGGATATTTATACAAGGGAAATCCAAATGCAGAATCGTACCTGGGACTTGCCTCGCTGCGTGCTGGTTTCTACACGCAGAATTATCCTATCAAATTGGATGGAACAAATTTTCTAACGTGGGGGCTATCGGCCGGTATATCGTTGCCGGTGTTTGATGGTAAGTCCTCGATCAACCTTACCTACTCATACGATCGGCTCGGCACTACTTCCAACAATCTGATACTGCAAAACTCACAGAAGATTATGATCGATGTGGTGATCCGTGATCTCTGGGGAATAAGAAGAAAATTTGATTGATCGCTGCGGAATCAACCCATCGCACAAAATACAACTTCCACTTTTACTCTTTATTGTTTCTTTTTAAACGAAGCGGCTTACACGTTCGCAGATTTTATGCGTGGTGTATTGTGCAGAACGTTTTATATTGGACTCTGTATAGCAATTCCCAAGGCAAAATATGAACGCTCCTGACTACTGGATCCGGCACCTTGAACTACTCCCTCATCCCGAAGGCGGGTTTTATAAAGAAACCTATCGTGCTTCGGAATCCGTTCCGGCCACCGGACTTCCGTCACGCTTTGGTGCTGCACGAAGTTTTTCCACCGCTATATATTTTCTGCTGCGTTCACAAGACCGGTCTTTGTTTCATCGGATAAAATCAGATGAACTCTGGCATTACCATGCGGGCAGCAGCCTCTACATTTATATACTTACGGATGCCGGCCTTGTTACCCATACTTTGGGGCCCGATGTAGAGAACGGAGAATCATTGCAGGTAGTAGTGCCCGCCAATTGCTGGTTTGGAGCTAAAGTTGCAGCAGCGAATAGTTATACTCTTTCCGGATGCACCGTTGCTCCGGGATTTGACTTTGCAGATTTTGAACTGGCAGACCGGCATACGTTACTTAAAACTTTTCCGGCCTGTAGCTCCATCATAGAACTACTGACGAATTAGAATACGTGCTGAACCGAACTATTTTCTTTGTGCTGTTTTTTTTGAGTGTAGGTATAACCGCTTATGCCCAGAAGCAACAGGTATATACCGGCATTATTGTAGACTCTGCGAGCTTTAGTCCGTTACCGTTCGTAACCGTGCGGGTAAAAAACTCGATGCGCGGAACCGCTACGGATGTACAAGGTAATTTCAGTATATCGGCCACGGAACGCGATACACTTGTGTTTTCACTGGTGGGATATCAGCCCATAGAGCAACCGTTGTGGAATTATGAATCAAGTGTGATTCGCATGACAGAGAAAGGAATTATGCTGGAGTCCGTAACGATCGAGTCGAATGCGATCAGCTACGAAGGCATGTTCGATGATGAGAATGCGAAGCTGGCCCGAAGAAAATTACCTTTCTATCTATCGAAATCCAAAAAGCAAAAACGTAAACTCACGTGGCTTCGTGAAGATAACATTCGGGCCAAGACGTATGTAGATGTGGTGATCAACAATCCTGAAACCAAATCAGGATTAATGAAGAAATATAGTCTTACGGAAGATCAATACTATAAACTGCTCGGTGATTTCAACGCGCAGAACTATACCATCATGTACTACCTCACGGCAGGCGAACTGATGACGCTGATCAATAACTTCTACGAGAAGAATGCCGGCAAAAAATAATTACGGAAGCGAAATATAGCCTCTACTTTACGTTTCCTTCATCGAGTCGTTTCAGCAACTCAATTCCTTTTTCGAAGTTTCCGAAGCCTGCAGCTACATTTATATGTCCAGCAGGACCAATGCTTACAAGCTCACTTCCCCACGCGTTGGCAAAATGTCGGGCACGATCATACGTAACATAGTAATCATCCGTGCTGGCTACTGCTATAGAAGGGAACGGAAGTTTGTTTAGCGGCATCGGCATAAAGCCGCTGGTACCGGGTGGATATGTAGCAGCGTCTGTATCGCTGGGCGCTACCAGTAACGCACCCTTTATTTTACGATTGTATCGTGCTGCCCAAAAGGCTACGGTACAGCACGCCAGACTGTGGCCGACCAGTAGCACATCCGTTGTATTCAGTTCGGATATTTTTCGGTCGATTGTTTCAATCCATTCACCTTGAACAGGAGTGTCCCAATCGCGTTGCTGCACGCGAATGAAATTATACTCTTTTTCCCACAGTGTTTGCCAATGTCCTTCTCCGGAATTTCCGAGTCCCGGCAATATCAGCACAGTTGATTTAAATGTATAGGGTGTCACAGGTTATTTAAAATCTACATTACCATTCACATACTTCACATTGTACTTAAAGCTATCGATGCGCCAGCCTTTGTCTGTGAGTACACAATGCAGGTCATAGCTTCCAACAAATTCGCGCGTGGTGCCTTGCGTGGCAGACTTTTTATAGTGCAGTGCAATGGCATAGCAGAATACAGTTGCTTCGATTGCTTCCGCATGAAAGTTTACCAGGTAGTTGCCAGCCTGGTGATGCACAGCATCTATACCTGTAAAGCCTGTCTTCCACATCTGACATATATCTTTCGCGGGGATCTTCTTTCCTTCGCCTCCACCAACAGATGCCATATCAAACCAAACCTGTTCGGTAAGAACTTCCTCGAGAAGTTTATCCCACCATTGATAGTCGGTATAAATAAATAACTTCGTGGCTACTTCTATCACTTCATCGCGTTTGCTTTTATTCTCCATAGTGAAAGGGGTTTGGGGATTACTGGGTCGAAAATATGTAACGGCTGCATACTTTGAAAGGTTGTTGCCTGCGAATCGCGAAGATTTTCGCAGAAAAAATTCACCAACGAAATTATAGCTATGTGCTTCGGTGGTCAGCACTACTCTTCTTCGAGTACAAATGTGCGGATGTCGGGTACATATAGATTGAAAAATCCTTTGCCGCCCACAACGTTCGATGGGTAATTAACAGGTTCGCTCAGGTATTCGATAAAACTGAAACGATTATCAAGTCGCAGCTTCATAAAATTATAGTATTCTTCACTGATGTTTGAGAGAAATACCGCCACGGTATCGTCCGGACTGAAGTCGCGCTGAAACGCACGAAATGCTTCACTATATTTCGGACCATCGAACTCTGTATCATCGAGCAGTCGCATGAAGGAACGCGGGTTGAGTGCATCTTCAATCAACTCGTCACGTTCTATGTGCTGCACATTCAACATATACCAGTTCTTATCCACCGGATCGGTGAGGGTATATATTACCTGCACCAGCGTATCATCATATCCATCAAAATATAGTTCAGCTTCAATATCATCGAAAGAGATCATTGGCTTCACAGTGGTGGTAGCGCTTACGTCACCTAATGTTTCACTGGTAACACGCAACGTATATTCTTCGCCCGCGCTGAAAGGTATAAATATACCACCGTACACCCCACTGCCAAGCGCAGCAAGACTATAAGTTTGCCGGGCATTGCTTATTGTAACCGTTGCATCCTCTACAGCAATCTGATCCAGCAGCTCCTGAGCGTCACTGTCTTCACTCGCATCTAACGCACCAAACGATTTGGTAAGCAACACCACGAGTGACTGATCCGGTATAATTTGCGTATTCACAACAATCTGCGGTTTCACCACCGGTATACCCTCCACCTCCAGCGGCTCCGGTATACATGCCGCCACAAGCAAACATATCGCCAGTGGCACACCCCATAACGCTAAATATATATTTCTTCTGGACATAAATTACTTCTTACTTCTTACTTCTTACTTCTTACTTCTTACTTCTTACTTCTTA
>CAMLLI010000494.1 GCA_946480685.1 uncultured Flammeovirgaceae bacterium
CCCCCCCCCCCCCCCCCACCACCACACTTGCCCTACACGACGCTCTTCCGATCTCTGGGTGAACAAACCATCAAGCAACTATACGAGCTCGGTCTTGTAAATAGTCCCGCTGATTTATACGCTTTGACTCGCGAAGATGTACTTCGTCTGGAAGGGTTTAAAGATAAGTCTGCCAAGAACTTACTGGATGGTATCTCAAAGTCTAAAGAAACTCCTTTTGAGAGCGTTCTCTTTGCGATCGGTATACGGTATGTTGGTAAAACCGTAGCCGAGAAACTCGCACGATACTTCAAGTCGATCGATAAAATTTCCGAAGCATCGCTTGAAGATCTTTTAAAAGCCCCGGAAGTTGGCGAGAAGATCGCGCAGAGCGTTCATCAGTTCTTCCGCAATGAAGAGAGCCAGCTGGAAATTTCGCGGCTTAAAGCGGCCGGATTGCAATTTGAAAGCACAGCAAAAGAGCCTGAGAAACTGAGTGATGTACTGGGTAACAAATCATTCGTGATCTCGGGAGTATTTGAACGATATGAACGCGAACAATTGCAGGAGATCATCGTTCAGAATGGTGGCCGTGTTGTCTCTTCTGTTTCCGGAAAGTTGGATTATTTACTGGCAGGTGATAATATGGGGCCTTCAAAGCGCGAGAAGGCAGAGAAACTGGGTGTGAAGATCATCTCCGAACAAGACTTTGAAAAACTATTGACCGGACATACATTATAACTTTCGCAATGAAGCTTAACCTTTTGAAATTCAAAACAAATGCACTCCTTAAGAAGAACAAAGCTTTACGTGCTGCGGTAGGTTATAAACAAGCTAAAACAGTAGGTCTGATCTTTAGTGTTGAAGACAAACAGAAACACTATATCGTTAAGGAATTCATTAAAAAGCTGGAACAGGACGAAAAAAATGTTCAGGTGCTGGAGTACCTTCCTGCACGCCACGATAACTATGAATTCAAATTCGATTTCTTTACCGATAAAGATCTCTCGTTCTGGGGCAACATAACATCGTCAAACGCTTTGCAATTTGCACAGGCACCCTTTGATTTTTTATTCTACATCGACTTAACTCCTAACGACCTCATATTACATTTGCTGGCCAAGAGTAAAGCGAAGTGTCGGGTAGGAAAGTTTTTTGATAAGGGCGAGCAATACCTTGAACTCATGATCGAATCCGTAGCCAACACACAGGCCTTGGTCGACAACATGTACAAGTATGCAGCCCAACTGAAGTAGAAACATTTTACGAATTTCAATATCAACCCTTTATGAAAAAGTTATATGGAACCGGTGTAGCCCTGGTTACTCCGTTCACTGAATCGCTGGAAGTAGATTACAAAGCCCTCAAAAAATTACTGAGTCACACAGCAAAGGGTGCAGATTACTATGTCGTGCTGGGCACTACGGGTGAGTCTCCTACTGTTACCAGCGAAGAGAAGAAAAAGATACTGCAATTCGTAAAGGACAACAACAGCAAGAACCTGCCGATCGTGTATGGCATTGGTGGCAACAACACCGATGAGATACTCGAAGCTATACATGAAACGGACCTGAAAGGTGTTGATGCTTTACTTTCAGTGAGCCCCTACTATAACAAACCATCTCAGGAAGGTATATACCTGCACTTCAAAAAAATTGCCGATGCTTCTCCGGTGCCTGTGCTTCTCTATAACATTCCGGGAAGAACAGGTTCGAACATCACTGCCGAAACAACACTGCGACTGGCAACACACAAAAACATTATCGGTATAAAGGAATCGTCCGGCAACCTGGAGCAGTGCATGAAGATCGCGAAGTATATGCCGAAAGATTTTCTGCTGATCTCCGGTGACGACATGTTATCACTGCCGATGTATGCCATCGGTGGTAAAGGTGTGATCTCGGTACTTGCCAATCCATTCCCGGTAACTTTCAGAAAAGTAAAAGAGCATGTGTTTGCCGGTAACTATGCGAAGGCGTCACAAGAACTTTACAAACTTCTCGACATCAACGGAGCGATGTATGAAGAAGGCAACCCGATTGGTGTGAAGTATGTTCTTTCTTTACTCGGAATTTCTGAACCACACGTTCGCCTGCCGCATGCCCCCGCATCAGCAGCACTAAAGAAAAAGATCGACACCCTCTTCAAAGAGATCAAATAACTGGCGCAAGTCTCCGACTTGTGCCACCCCATGTTGACAGTCTCCCGACTGTCAACAATTTTATTTTATTGTATTGTAAATATTCTGCCGCCACTCCGCCACCCTCGCCATGACCATACGAAACGCCACCCCCACCGACATCGCCATCATTCAAGACCTCGCCGAGAAAACGTGGTGGCCAACCTATTCACCGATTCTCACCAACGAGCAGATCCGCTACATGCTGGACTTGATCTATTCCACAGAAGCACTGACACGCGTGATGGAAGATGGCTCACAACAATTCATTTTACTTTCCGATGAACGAGGCGATCAGGCCTTCGCGGCATACGGTCCGCGCAAAGAAGAAAAGTTCGTAAGCAAGCTTCACAAGATCTATGTACTTCCCGACAACCAGGGAAAAGGTTACGGTAAAGTACTCATCAACGAAATCATTCAACGCATACAAAAAGGAAACCACCACGCGCTTGATCTCAATGTAAATCGTTACAACCCTGCCATTTCATTTTATGAGAAGATGGGCTTCACCGTAATCCGCGAAGAAGATATAGCCATCGGTCCGTACTGGATGAATGATTTTGTAATGCGAAAAAAGATTTAAGAAGCACGTAACTATACAGATCAGATTTACTTCATCCGCTTCAAGACCTCTACCAGTCGATAGTCAGATCCCTCCATGCGGACTTCAAATTTATATCCGTCGGGGTATGTTTCGAGAATGCGTATAGTTAGCGTTTTACCGCGATAAGAAGTCATCGTTTCGTCCTGTCCTTCTACGATGTTGAGCTGATAAGTACAATCGTTGATCCACGTAACTTTGAACCGGATGGTGACACCCTTTGCAACATCAGTTTCAGTTTGGAAGGAATGATCGCGCTCTACTATATATGTACCGGCCTTCTCCTTTTCAGTTAACGTAAATTTACCGGTCTTAAATTGTTTGCAGTTTAATTCATCACGGGTCGATGCGAGGCCTGTTCCAAGAAATAAAAGCAATATGGATAACGCCTTTATTACCATAAGATTCGTGAATTAAAGGTACAGCTTTAACCCCGCTGGCGCAAGTCTCACGACTTGTGCCCCCCCTGTCAACAGTCTCCAGACTGTTGCAAAAAAAAGCCTGCGATCAAGCAAGCTCATATACTACGGGTAATAACAACATTTCCCCTACTCAACAAAAATCTTACGGCTATATACCCGGTCATTCAAAAACACCTGCACAATATATACACCAGCACTAACCCCAGAAGGAAGGTTAATACTTAAACGATTCCCTTGTATCGCACCAGCCTCATATCGACCACTATATAATTCTTCTCCGGACAAACTTGTTACCCTCACCTCCAGCGCCCTGTCACTCGAAGAATGTATAAGCATATTCAGATTTGAGTCCTTCAACGGATTCGGCCATACCACAACCTCATCTTCTCTTTCAAGCTCGATCGATCGAATACCCAGGTATTTATAATTTCCGTCCAGGTCTGTTTGTTTTAACCGGTAGTAAGATAATCCTGCGAAAGGAGCTTCATCAAGTATACTATACGAATGCGAGTCGCTGCTGGTGTTAGCACCTGCTACACGTTTAACTTCCTGAAAATTCCGCCCGTCAGCAGAACGCTCAATGGTGAAGTAATCATTTTCAGTTTCAGTAGCCGTAGTCCATTTCACATTTACCTGATTGTCTTCTGCATATATATTGAATAATAGCAACTCTACCGGTAAAGGTGTTTGCAGCTTATTTATACTTCCCAAAGTAAAGCGCATGTTGTTACCGATAGCACTTACACCGGTAAAAGCGTAAACGTTGCTTCCGAGTGATGTTGCTCCACTCATGGGAGTCTCATCAGCAAACGTTCCATCATTATCGGTGTCAACAAGCAGGCGCAGGTCAGATGTAACTACAGTACCTTGTGTAGTGAGATCAAATCGTATATCTATACTTCCGACATCGACCGCTGTTCCCGAGGCATTTGTTTCACTAACGCGCCATTGTCTGGAAAGACGCACCTGCACTCCGGATGGGACATCAGTAGTATTGGGTACACTCAGATCACCGTTATCATGTCCCCAGATAAAAAATTCGTTGTCGCCTAAATCGGTTGGATTAAGTATACGTACTATACCGGTACCTTGTGAATCATTATGAAGGTTGGAGGCATCCACCCTTCCAATGCCGGCAACTTCATAATCAAAATTACTTCCGGCATTATCTTCATCATATATATCGGATGAAGAGAGCGCTATACCATACTTGGCCGCCAGGTAATTGTTCAGTATAATGCGTTGCGCACTGTTGATGGCCGTGCTATAAATAATGAGTTCAGTAATCTCTCCCTGAAAACTTCTTCCGCTGAAATTAGCAGCGCCCAGATCAAAGCTATTGCTAACAGCCCAGTC
>CAMLLI010000495.1 GCA_946480685.1 uncultured Flammeovirgaceae bacterium
AGCATTGTTTGTAACCGACCGGATACGCAAGGTTTCCGGAGGTGCATGTATACCGGTTTCCTGTGCCGGCGAAATGATTGATGAATTACTATATAAACTGCAACGCAAAGGCGGAGATGTGAACAGGCTTCGCGCCAAAATTGCAGGTGGCGCAGGTGTATTAGACTCCGCTATAGATGCGGGTCGGCACAATGCACAAGCCATCCTGGGGTTGTTGCAAGAAAGAAAGATATATATATCAGGTTCTGACCTGGGGGGAACGAAGCCGCGGTCCGTACGCTTTAACAGTGTTACGCAGGAGTTGACCATCTCTACAGCAGAGCAGGAAGAGTATATCATTTAAAGAGTAAAAAAATCGGTATGAATAAAAATGTATTGATCGTAGATGATTCCCGCTATATGCGAACCATTATCAAAGATGTGTTGCTGCAAAATGGATTTCAGGTAGTAGGAGAAGCTGCCAATGGTGAACAGGCTATCGATATGGCTTTTGAACTGAAGCCGGGTATAATCACCCTCGATAATATTCTTCCGGATATGATCGGAACCGATGTACTGAAAGTATTTCGGGACGAAGGTCTTCCGGCAAAGGTGATCATGATCAGTGCCGTGGGACAGGAA
Organism: uncultured Flammeovirgaceae bacterium; assembly: GCA_946480685.1. Next base: position 622 of record CAMLLI010000495.1, read on the forward strand.
TCAGTTATACAGGAAGGAATATCACTGGGAGCAAAAGCATATATCATAAAACCTTTTACAGCGGAACACTTGCTGGAAACTGTTCAGGCGCTTTAGACTCTTGCGTGTGGAGGACAAGAAAATCAAAACGTTGCTTATAGAAGACTCTGCGTTTATGCGCATTCTTCTTTCCGATCTTCTGCGCGAAGACGGAAGGATTGATGTGATCGCTTCTGCAGCAAATGGTTTTGATGGTGTCGTGAAAGCAAGAGAACTGAAACCCGATGTAATTATTACGAACATGATTATGCCACAATACGATGGGCTATATGTAGTAACGACATTAACGAAAGAAATGTCTGTGCCTATCATTGTGCTAAGTGCATTGCACCATTCAGATCCGAAAATATATAGTGCATTGGAGCAAGGCGCATTTATGTTTTTGAGTAAACCCGCTAAGTTTGAGATCGATGCAGGCTACGGTCGTTTACGAAACGTGGTATATGAAGCCTCGGTCAGGGACAACGTCTCTGCAAGTCCTAATGCTATAGCAACGCCACGCAAGAACAAGCAGTTTGATATTATAGCATTAGGTGTTTCCACCGGTGGACCAAAAACGATTGAATATATCGTGCAGAACCTGCCGGAATATATAGATGTGCCAGTACTGGTGGCACAGCACATGCCTGACTTGTTTATAGAGTCCCTTGCTAATCGTCTTAACGAGACTTCGTCAAGATGTGTAACGGTTTTGCAGGATGGTGAAGTGATGCTGCCAAATCATATATACTTCGCTCCCGGCACCTCTAATATCCGTATTGTGAGAGATGAACGGCACAAGCCGGTGATCACATTTGTTAACGATATATATAAAGAATTCAATAATCCTTCGGTAGACTGTCTGTTTGAATCTATTGCCGAGGTATATGGATCGCGTGCCCTTGCTGTGATTCTTACCGGCATGGGCAAAGATGGTGTAGCAGGGTTACAAAAAATAAAAGAATGCGGTGGTGTTACCATTGCACAGGACGAGACTTCTTCAGTGGTATATGGAATGCCGCGCGCTGCGTTTGAATCCGGAGCTGCACGGTATAAATTGTCGATCCAGGAAATTCCTGAATTCATCACCCGGAAATTATATAGAGCATGAGTACAAAAGAAGAAGAATACCGCGATATATTTTTGACGGAAGCGATCGAGAACTATACGGAGATCAACCGGCTTCTCACGATCCTGGAAAAAAATCCCGCAGATATAAAATCAGTTCATGCGTTGTTTCGAATTACCCATACATTGAAAGGCAACGCCACAGGTATGGGCTTTGAAAGCATTGCCGAACTTGCACATGTGCTGGAAGATCTTTTTGGCGCAGTACGTGAGGGAAGAATAATGATCAGTCCGGAGATGTTTGTGTCGGTTTATAAAGCTGCCGACATACTGAGTGAACTGATCGATGCAGTCAGAAATCCGAAAGAAGTTAAATATAGAGGTATAAAAACCAAGCTGGAAGTGATGCTGCGCAATGCGCTCACGGAACAGCCGGTTAATATAGATCAAAATATACCTGCAGCAGCAGGCCTTCAAAATACAATTGCCGCAGATTTACTGGATATACTCGGCAGCGATGAAGTTGATGAGACAACCGAAACGAAGCTCTCATTTTCACACCTTGTACAGGTGCCCGTGCAGAAACTGGACAACCTGTTAAACCTGGTGGGTGAGCTCGTGATCGAACGCGACCGTATTATTACGTCAGGCAGGCATAATGCCAGTGAGTATTCACGACTCAATCGTATATCATCCGATCTGCAATATTCGGTGATGGACGTACGACTTGTGCCGGTTGATTTTCTCTTCAAGAAATTCCATCGCATCGTACGTGATGCTGCTGCGAAGGAAGAGAAAAACGTAATACTGAAACTGAAGGGTACCGAAACCGAGATTGATCGGAATATACTTCAGGTGATCAGCGATTCACTTATTCACCTGGTGCGTAACGCGATTAGTCATGGCATAGAAAAGCCGGCTATACGAAAGCAGCGCGGTAAAGAGGAGCAGGGGAGTGTTACGCTTGAAGCCAGCAGCGAATCAGATATAGTAATTATCGCTATACGAGATGACGGAGGTGGTATAGATGCGGCCCGCATTCGTAAAAAAGCTGTTGAGAAAGGTATGCTTAGCTTGTCCGAGGCATCACAGTGGAGTGACAACGACATTATGATGCTGATCTTCGAGCCGGGTTTCTCTACAATGGATGAAGTTACTTCGCTTGCCGGCAGAGGTGTAGGCATGGATGTTGTAAAGCGTGCGCTGGATTCTATTGGTGGTACTGTATATATTGAGACAAAGGTAGGCGAGGGAACTACATTCTTTCTTCGGCTTCCATCTTCCATGGCGGTTAAGTCTACGTTGTTGTTTGAATTGGACAATGAGACTTTTGCGATTCCACTGTCGTATACCGAGCGCGTTATATCGATATATAAATCAGATATACATACAGTCGCAAACGGGTTGATTACTGTTTATCAAGGTAGAACCATATCGTTGTTGTTTCTCAACGACCTGTTCCGGCAGGAGCGAAGCAACATGGCAACACTGGAACGATTTCATCCTGAAGCCAAACTTGAAATTGTGGTAGTCTCATTTAATGGCAAGTGGGTAGGTTTTATTGTTGATAAGCTGTTGCAGCAAAAAGAGATCATCGAGAAGCCACTGCAGAAACCTGCCGATGGTGTTTCATTTATCAGCGGAGTTACCATACTGGGCAATGGCAAGGTATGCCTTGTGCTAAGCATCCCGGGTATACTAAATACGATCAGTCATACACAACATAACAAAATAAGTTTATGATTATACCGGATATACTAAAAACAGAATCTGGAGTACGTGTGTTGGAAGCATTTGAGAGCGGCTATATAAACGCGGCTCATTCGTTTTCAAAATTTGTAGGCACCGATATCAGTTATGTGAAAGCACATCACGGGCTGCATGCAGTAGACGGAGATGATGAAACGGTAGATCTGAAAGAGATCGAGGGATATGATGCAGATCTGCTGGTAGCCACCGATGTGATTGGTGAAGTATGTGCTAAAAGTTATTTGTTGCTGAACTCTCGTGAGTTTGATCAGCTCTCGCAGCGGGTATACGGAACGGAGGAAGCGTTAATGGATTTCAAGGAGGAGTTTATAAAGGAACTCGATAACATTCTCTCCGCCTCGGTGATCACTAAACTGTCCAATGCGTTGCGCCTGAATATGTATGGCAATATTCCGATTCTGGTCAAGCCTTTTTCATGCAACCTCCGGAACATGATCTATGATGATTTTGCCGAGGAAGCGGAATCGGTATACGTGAATGCTATACATTTTACCATCGAGAAATATCCGGAGCTGAAGCCATGCTTCGTCTGGGTTGTTGATCAAGGTATTTTTGACCGGATAGAATCCAAACCGGTGCATTGCTGACGTATATATATTAGCGGTGATATATAGTAAAAATCAAACCGGGGATAAAAGCAGTAGAAGAAGTGTATGAGTGAGATACTCGGTAAACCCGTGGATGCGATCACGGTTTCAGACGAAGAACTTCAGTCGTTAACGAATGCTATTTTTCAACGACATGGTATCGATTTTACCTGTTACGAAAGGTTGTCATTGAAGCGAAGGGTAATACGTGCGCTTGGAGTTTTTAACGTAGACTCGGTGCATGCGTTGTGGCGGTTGATATTGCGCGACAGGGCTTTCATCTATACGTTTATGGATGAGATCAGCGTAGGGCTTACGGCCATGTTCCGCGACCCTGTACTGTGGCGAAAACTGTTGTCGATGCTGAACAACTATTTTGCCAAGAGAGATGACCTCGCAGTTTGGCATGCAGGCTGTTCTTCCGGTGAAGAGATCTATACCTTCGGCATCGTGCTACAAGAGTCAAAATTTG
>CAMLLI010000496.1 GCA_946480685.1 uncultured Flammeovirgaceae bacterium
CGGATATCAAAACAGAAGCGAAGGAGGCTCATGTACTCACACAGGTATTGTTTGAAAAAGGATTCCTGTTCGACTTCGCTACGCTATATGTGTCCAAACATCCTGAGCCGGTTAGTCCACGTACGTTTACATTAAGCGATGAAGACTACCAGCAGTTTGTTGTGTGGATGAAAGACAAGAACTATAAATACAAGTCTTACCTCGAATTCGAATTGCAGGAGTTTACCGAAGAAGCGAAGAAGGAAAAATACTATAGCGAGTTAAAAGGACAACTCGATCAGATCACCAATCGCATTGCCGAGAGCAAAAAGAACGAGTTGATACTTTATAAAGATGAGATCAAACTGTTGCTGGAAGAAGACATCGTAGCACGCTATCACCTTGAGAAAGGAAGCATTGAAGCTGGCTTTAAGTATGATGACGATGTGAAGAAGGCAATTGAGATTCTTCATGATAGTCCGAAGTATAAGAAGTTGCTCAACTTATAGGCGTTAACCGTTACACGTTAATCGTTATCCGTTAATCGGTCTGTTGAGATAGTTTCTGCTGCTAAAGGATAACGATTAACCATTAACGGATAACGATTCACGGCCCACCATGCGCTACATCAAGTTCATCATTCCTATACTCTTCGTGCTGGTGATGACGTTCATGCACGCGTGCATGACTTTTCGCATGAGTTCGAAAGAAGTGGATGCGTTCTTCAAAGAAAATCATGTGCAGGGAACACAACACTCCTATAGTGTTGGCTTTCGGGATATACATTACGCTGTTGCCGGTGATTCTGCCAAGCCGCTGGTTTTATTTGTGCATGGCTCTCCCGGTTCACTCAGTGCCTTCATTCATTTTCTGAAAGACTCTTCATTGCTGCAACAGGCTTTGCTCGTTACAACGGACAGGCCAGGGTTCGGCTACTCTAATTTTGGGAATGGAGAAGGATCGCTGTCCAAACAGGCTGCTATACTCAAACCTATACTTGAAAAGTATAAACACAATCGTCCCATCATTCTTGTAGGACATTCGCTCGGCGGACCATTGATTGCACGCATGGCTATTGATTACCCGCAGTTGGTCGATGGACTGATTATCGTAGCAGGTTCAATTGATCCGGAGCTCGAACCAAATGAGACATGGTTCCGCGCACCACTGGCAACTCCGTTTCTGAGTTGGATATTGCCACGATCGTTCCGTGCATCGAATGAAGAAATATACCACCTGAAACCTGAGCTCGAAGACATGCTTCCGCTGTGGAAGAATATAACATGCCCGGTAATTGTTATACAGGGCAAGAAAGATGTACTCGTCTCTCCGGAGAATGCTGACTTCGCCAGGAAGATGCTGGTGAACGCGCCTGTTGAATTTGTATTGGTGGATGACATGAACCACTTTGTTCCGTGGAGTAACCCGGAACTGATTCACGATGCCATTCTAAAAATGCTACACGCGCGCAGCAGCGCTGACGTTACGCAACCTTAAACTCGGGGTTGTAAATTATACCGAGTATATTTCCCCACGGATCTTTTACGGTTCCCACCACAATCTCACCGCCTACATTTTGTGGCGCTTCATGTTCCGTTGCTCCTGCTTCCAGTAATCTTTTATACTCTGCATTTACATTGTCAACACCCCAGTATACCAGCACACTTTCATTCTTTACTGTAACGGGTGTCTCTTCGGGTTGTAAGCCAAGTTCATAACCACCAATGTTGAAGCCAACGTAAAACGGTTCATCAAAATATGGTTTTGTATTGAAAACACCAGAGTACCACTCAGTTGCTTTCTTAACATCAGATACTTTATAGATAGCAGTGCGAAGTCCAAGCATAAGAAGAAAGATTGAAGTTGAAAATTAATGCAACGAATATCTTTCTTCCTGTTCATTAAATCAATGCATTCGCTGATAAATTATGCTGACGGTATTATACTAGAGCGGAGACCGGTCGATATATACTGCTGATGACGCTTCACCTTGTCTGCGCAACGCATGCTCTACCATATCTTTCATTTCCAGTTCCTCGGCCTGCTCTTCTTTCTTCTCCAGCGTTCGTGTGTACGAATTTAATTCTTCCCGCAGTTTGGTGATCTGCAAGGTATATTCGCGTTCCTTTCGGATCATTTCTTCCTGCGTAGCCTGCATCTCCTCCATGCTCTGGCGCATTTCTTCTTCCTGCGCGTGCAACATCTCTGCCTGCTCCTGCGATTGATATAGCAGTCGTCTGGTGCGATCTGCCGTCTGCACATTTCCCAATGTCGAAGCTATATTCTCAGCAATCTTCTCGAGAAAATTCAGAACATGCTTCTCCATATATTCAAATGATGCGATCTCGATCAAACCGTAAACAACGTCATTAGACTTCAACGGCAGTATCACAAGGTTACGCGGGATTGCGGCACCGAGGCCTGAAGTAATTTTAATATAGTCGTGCGGAAGATCTTTCATATATAGCATAACGCCTTCCTGCCATGCTTGTCCTGCGAGACCATCGCCTTTCATAATTTCATTTTCACGAAAACGCTTTTTGTCCCACGCATACGCAGCCTTCAGCACCAGTACTTCTTTTTCCTCACGATCTTCGCGTTCTTCTATAGTATAAAAGAAAGCCTGGTTTGCGTGCAGGTACTTCACAAGATAGGACAATACATGTTCTGCAAAACTTTCAATGTTGGACGACTCCTTTCTGCTGATATCAACATAGCCTGCCATACCATTCAGTACCCAGTTACGTTTTTCATCTTCTACGGCAACACGCTTCAGGTTATCACGCATATCAAGAAGCGATCGACCGAGCTGATCGTGTTCGCTTAGTGCTTTATATTCTGCGTTCAGATTTCCTTTACCAACCTCCATGGCAAACTGCACCGTCTGGTTAACAGAGTCGAGATAGTTGTTTAATGATTTCAGCATCTCTCCTACTTCATCTTCGCCAGTGTTATCATTTCGCTCCGGTAACTTTCCAATGCTTACCTGCGAGAGTGTATCGCGCGCCTGGTTAATTCGTCTGGCGATGCGATTGGAGATTAGTATACTGATCGCGATCGAACCTATAATGGATAAGAGTGATATGATGGATATACCGGAAAGCGATTCTTTTGCCGTGGCGTTGCCTTCTTCTTCCAGTGTTGCATAGCTCTGCTGAATGCTTTCGTTTACTACATTCATGGGAAGCACGAGGCCACTATAGAGTTCCTGAAAATCAGAGATCATGATAAACGACTCCGCATCACCATCCATCTCTTTGGCAAAGAGTCCGGTGGAGAATACAGCATACTCCTTTGATCGTGCATATATATTCTGGATAAGCGAGTCAGTCTCATTCGTTTTTACGAGTAGCTCAATGTTAGATATAAAGGCATTGACCTGTGTTTTGAATTCCTGCTTTACATCTTTTACTTCATTTTCATTGGAGCGGTCTACCGAAAAGCCCCGGTATATCAGACCACGTATGTTATCGCGCATATTCTGCGCTACGAGCAGGTAGTTAAGCTGTCGCGCCTTATAACTGAAATTATCCTGTGCACGGTTCAGGTTGATGATACCATAGTAGCTGATACACAACACCAGTATAATCAATACGGAGTTAACACCGATTAGAGACAGGATTTGCTGTCGGATGGTAAATTTCATATATAGTATAGAATGTTAGAACAACTCAACGGGGGAAACTACACTAACAAACAACAAGGGCTTACCAATAGAATGAAGTACCGTACAGTGTCAGTAGCAGTGACCGCTACGTACACAAACCTATATCATTCACACATCGACTATCATTCAACCAAACGTACCAACAGCTCCTTAAAAATTCCTTGCTGATATATACCAGTAAAATAAAAGAATCTCTCACATATAAAAATCAGGGCCAGACGGATTTTGGCATCAGACATATCCGATTTATTAGCGTTGAAACACCGAGCACACACGAGCCGAGTTTGAAAAAGCTGCTAGCTTCTAGCTGCCAGCTGCTAGTCGTATATCTTTCATTATAAGAATTAGCGCTACTATCGTTATTATTAGGAAGGCAGCAGCTCAGTAAACAACGACATACGCAGCCTAAGCAAAATCCTCTAGCAGCTAGTAGCCAGAAGCTAGCAGCTCTAAAAAGATATCGTTCACTATGCGACTTTCGCAGCCTCAACGATAGTACTCAAAGCACGCTTTGGCGATGCGCGCGATGGTGTCTTCGGCTTTCTTTTCGTCTTTGAGCATGGAGACGTATACTACCAGGGCTATATGGTTGCCGTTGGGAAGTGTTATTATGCCTACATCGTTAATGGCGCCTTGTACGCCATCGGCATTCGGACCATCGGTACCGGTTTTGTGTGCAACCACTGTTCCGGCAGGTAAAAGTTCTTTCAGGCGGTGCATGCCGGTTGGTGTTTCTACCATCCACTTCCACAGGAGTTCATTATTTGCTTTGGACAATGCTTTCTGTTTATAGAATATATCCAACAACTGTACCATCGCAATGGGTTCGCTCCAGTTGGTGAATTGTACATTCCAGTCGAGGTG
>CAMLLI010000497.1 GCA_946480685.1 uncultured Flammeovirgaceae bacterium
GGGCAAAGATTGCCAAGTGTTCTCCAGATACCGCGCTCCGAGATATACAGGACCTAATTGAGAAAGGCGTTTTAGAAAAAGAAGAAGGTGGTGGAAGAAGTACGAGTTACCGGATAAAAATTAGCAGCGTGAATCTGCAACAATAATTACTTTCATCTGCAATATAACCTACCATTGGGAGAGTATACTAAATGATAAACCGTTAGCAAGTTTATCATTTAGTATAAAAAATGTTTCAGGATTTACCCAAGCAGTAATTCCTTAAGCAAAGGATTTTTATAGTCTTTGGTATACATCAGGATGTTCGCGCGGTTGTGAAACTCTTCCGGTGCATGCATAGTTGTAACTACTACAGTTTGCATACCCGCTTTATCAGCAGCTTCTACACCTTTGGGAGCATCTTCAAACACAATACAATTGTGTGCAGGTACTCCGAGTAACTCTGCTGCTTTTGAAAATACTTCCGGGTGAGGTTTACTTTGCAATACATCATGCGCACTGACAATTACTTTAAAGTAGTGGCGGATGTTTAGATTATCCAACACGAAATCAATGTTATAGGGAATTGCTGCCGAACCAATCGCCAGGCGTATACCATGCTGATGTGCTTCTTCCAGGAAATCAAACAACCCCGGCAAAAGATCAAGGTGTGGTTTAAATGCTTCCTGGTATTTATCTTCTTTACGTTGTGAGATCTCTGCTACTTCTTCCTGAGTAAAATGTCCTTCACCGAATACACGTGCGAGCAATTCATCATTCTTCCCGTACATGTGACTTCGCGTTTCTTCCAGGGTAAGTTTTGCACCGAGATCATTTGTTAATACATCATGCCATATCTTCAAATGAAAATGCATGTCATCGATCATGGTTCCGTTCAAATCGAATATAAACGCTTTTGTACTCATGCTGCCTTATTTAATTCAATGCAATATTAAGGAGTTATCATGACTACACAACAAAGAAGTGTGCCAGCGTTCGCTATAATAATTTTACAATAACCTGTATCCGTTTGCAAGGCCTGTATATTGGGCTACTTGTTCTTGCTGCCAAGATTCATCCCGCATCAACACGCGAGCCAGCAACTGTGCTACCACCGGAGCCATCGCTATACTGGCCGCTGCATCCAGAAATAGTGCACGCGTTCTCCGGGCCAGTACATCTTCAACGGTGCGCGCCATTTCTGCACGTGCTGCCCATATAACTTCTGCCTTAATTATATTCAGCGATGGATGGATCTTCGCTGCCAGACTTTTGTCTTCCTGTATAATTTCTTCTATATACTTTTTATCGCTGCCATAGAAATATAGCGGATCATCTGCATCGGCAATTTCTACAGCACCATGTATGGAAAGTTGTTTGGTTACGGAACTATGCTCCGGGAGGTTGCCCACCATTACGGCACGATCAATTACATCCTCCCCCATCTTTCTATAGGTTGTCCACTTACCTCCTACTACCGTGATTAGTCCGGAGAGGGATACCAATATCTTATGGCTGCGTGATATATCTTTTGTCTGTTTGTTATTTGTTGCTGTTAACGGGCGCAATCCTGCAAATATACTCTTCACATCATTGCGCGAGGGTTTACGGGTAAGGTAAAGACTTGCTGTATTGAGAATGAAATCGATCTCTTCCTGCAGCGCGCGGGGTTCAAGACTTTCGTTTTCTACCAGCGTATCCGTTGTGCCAACTACAACTTTATCATGCCACGGTACAGCAAACAAAACGCGACCGTCTGATGTCTTCGGTATCATGATAGCTGCATCGCCTTGCAAGAATTCGCGGTCTAATACGATATGTACTCCCTGGCTCGGCACTATGGATCGATCTGCCTGCGGATCGTCCATCCGAAGTATAGCATCGGAAAATACACCGGTGCAGTTGATGGTTGATTTCGCATATATAGTATACGACTTACCGGTTTCCTGATCTTCGATCACCGCACCGTTCACTGATTCCTTTTCATCTTTCAGCAGCGATGTTACTTTCATATAGTTGATCACAACACCACCTTCGTTCACAGCAGTCTGTGCGAGGTTAATGGCAAGGCGCGAATCATCAAACTGTCCATCATAATATATTACACCACCACGCAAGCCATCTTCTTTCAGGTTTGCAATGGCCTGCATCGTTTCTTCTTTCGATATATGTTCGGAAGCACCGAGGCCGAGTGAACCCGCCATCATATCATATACCTTCATGCCAATAGTATAGAACGGACCGTTCCACCACTCGTAATTGGGAATGATGAACTGTTGATTGCGCACTAAATGCGGAGCATTCTGCCGCAATAATCCGCGTTCGTGTAATGCTTCCAGTACAAGTCCTATATCTCCCTGCTGCAAATAGCGGACGCCACCGTGAATGAGTTTCGTGCTGCGGCTTGATGTACCTTTGGCAAAATCGTGTTGTTCTACCAATAATGTTTTATACCCACGTGATGCCGCCTCTACGGCAGCCCCTAACCCTGTAGCACCACCTCCGATGATGAGTACATCCCACGGTATATTTCCGTGTTGTTCTATGGCGCTGATCATGTCGGGTCTTTTCATCGCAGTATATAGTTCTGAATTTACTCTTCGTTCGCCCAATTCTTGGCACGCTCTACAGCACGCTTCCAGGTTTTGAATTGTTTCTGTTGTTTGTCTTTGTTTACACCGGGTGTAAATCGTTTATCTTCTTTCCAGTATTTCTGTATCTCGGCCAAATCGCTCCAGTAACCAACGGCAAGTCCGGCAAGATAGGCGGCACCGAGCGCTGTTGTCTCGGTAATTTTCGGGCGTACTACAATGCGGTCCATTACATCGGCCTGCAGTTGCATGAGCATGTTGTTTACCGATGCACCGCCATCCACACGAAGCTCACGGAAAGATATACCAGCTTCGTCCAGTATGCAGTCCGTTATACTCTTGACATCAAACGTAATGGCATCGAGTGCCGCTCTGCTGATGTGTGCTTTGGTTGTGCCGCGTGTGAGGCCGATGATGAGACCACGTGCATACGGGTCCCAATGCGGAGCACCAAGACCTGAGAGCGCAGGTACAAGATATACTCCATCTGAATCGTCAACACGTTGCGCTAATTTTTCTACCTGTGCTGAAGACGTAAATAACTCCAGTCCATCGCGCAGCCATTGAATTATAGCACCGCCTATAAAGATCGACCCTTCTACAGCATAGGTCACTTCGTTATTTACTTTCCACGCAATGGTAGTAAGCAGGTCTTTTGTTACCACTGGTTTTGTTCCGATGTTAGCCACTATAAAACAACCGGTACCATACGTGTTCTTGATCATTCCGGGTTCAAAGCATGCCTGTCCAAATAAAGCAGCCTGTTGATCGCCTGCCATTCCGGCAATCGGTACTTTACTTGCAAATATAGTTGTACCCGTCTCGCCATATACTTCGCTGCACGAACGTACTTCGGGCAACATGCTTTCAGGGATTGTAAATATCTTCAGCAGTTCTTTATCCCACGAAAGTGTATGTATATTATACAGCATGGTGCGGCTGGCGTTGGTAACATCTGTTACATGTACTTTACCATTTGTCAACTTCCACACAAGCCAGGTATCAACGGTACCAAAGGCAAGTTTACCCTGTTCGGCTTTTGCGCGTGCACCGGCTACATTATCCAAGATCCATTTTATCTTGGAAGCAGAGAAGTATGCATCGATAAACAAACCTGTTTTTTGTTTGATGGTATCGGAGAGGCCCTGAGCTTTCAGTTCGTCACAGTACGAAGAGGTTCTGCGGTCTTGCCACACGATGGCATTATATACCGGCTGACTTGTTTCACGGTCCCACACGATGGTGGTTTCACGCTGATTGGTTATACCAATGCCAGCAAGATATTTACCGTTGATACCAATCTTGGCGATTGCTTCGGCAGCAACCCCGGCCTGCGATGCCCATATCTCGTTGGGGTCGTGCTCAACCCAACCGGGCTTGGGGAACAGCTGTTGAAATTCTTTTTGGGCAACCGACTGAATGGTTCCTTGCTGATCGAAGACGATGGCACGCGAACTGGTGGTGCCCTGGTCTAGTGCGAGAATATATTTGTCCATAACATGGCGTATACTGGTATCCCCTAATTTAAATACATTTCTGAGTTTTGTATGAAGTTTTTTTATGGAAATCCAGGGCACTGAGGACACGGAGAAGGCACAGCGTATCACAGCGTGAAATAGAAAGCAATACATAGCCACATGATGCCACCTTTCGTAGATCAGATATAAACTATATTCAATATCTACGTAGTAGTACTGATCCTGCTCTCTGCGTTTACTCGTCAATGATCCGGTTAAAAACACTGGCATCCGTTGTCCGTGGCGATATATACTTTTGCGGCCTGTCTATAAACAAGTATATATATATATGACTACAAGATTCTTTTCAATTGATGGCGGATCGCCGGATTTTGATGCATCTGTCCCCTGTATTATTTCAACCTTCACAGGCTTTGTGTTATCGGAAGATTTCCGGAGTCAGTGTGAAGAGGGACTTATAC
>CAMLLI010000498.1 GCA_946480685.1 uncultured Flammeovirgaceae bacterium
CGATCCGGTTACTCCACTCACCATTCAAAGCAATGAGAGTTTCGGTGGCGGTGCAGCTTATATATATGCACGCGCTAAAGGTAAAAATGCAACAACGGTCATAAGCGATATTGAAGCAGCCTGGAAAAAAATTGCACCCGACCAACCCTTTAAATATCAGTTCCTCGATCAGAACCTGACAGCACAATATGAATCTGAGAAACGAGCCGGCAAAGTGTTCGCTATATTTTCAGGTCTCGCAATCATTATAGCATGCGTAGGCCTTTTCGGACTCGCTGCCTATACTGCGAACCTACGCACAAAAGAAATTGGTATACGCAAAGTACTGGGAGCTTCTGTGGGAGGTATTGTTGTGTTGCTATCGCGAGATTTTACAAAACTGATTGTCATAGCGTTTATACTGGCAACACCTTTTGCATGGTATATGATGGATACCTGGCTGCAAAACTTTGCCTATCGTATACAACTGGGCGTTGGTATATTTTTACTCGCAGGCGTTATTGCTTTGCTAATCGCCTGGATAACGGTAAGCTATCAATCTATTAAAGCAGCGATTGTAAACCCTGTAAAGTCGTTGAAGAACGAATAACCTGAACCTATAACAATGTAATGGTTTCCATTACTTCTGAGGCAGCACGGTCAGCCGATTGAATAGCACCGCTGATCGTGCCTGCTTCACCCGCTATATCGGTTGCTTCACCCGCGAAAAATACTTTACTGTCTACGGATTCTGATAATGAGATCCGGTCAGCATTGCTTCCACCCGGCTTGATATAGGAGGCACCGCCACGGATATAGGGCACCTTGTTCCAATCCATAATTACGGACAGAATATTATCCTGCGCATCTCTTCTTACATTTTCAGTAGCCTGTCCGTTGAATATACCATCCAGCTCTGCCAATATAACCGGTATCATATCTTTACCTTTGGCAGACAGTTCCTCCGCTTTAGGGCCTTGTATCGTTATATCTAAAGTCTTCTGCATTGCATCGCGACCTATACCTGCATTGAAATACTCCGGTGCCTGTGTGCCTCCATAGATAAATGCACTGTTCATGCCCCAGAAATTCTTCTTGAACTCCAGGCGAACACGAATGCTGGCGTCCATACCGATGCGACTCAGTGCTGTTGTTTTTGCAGAAGGAAGTGAGGGTGTAAATGCTATAGTACCTGCCTTGAGTATAGATACCGGCACAGCAACAATCAAACGATCGACTTCCGCGGTAAATGCTTCTGTCCCATTCTTCACTCCGGTCAGCGTGATCTTATCACCGGTATAATTGATACTTTGAATAGCGCTGTTCAATTCAACATACGGTATAACATTGCTGAATCGCGAAAGCACAAGATCCTCCATCGGGTTGGCCTGCAGTATATATTGCTTATCGTTTCGCGTTCTCAACGCAATTGCCTCGGCCAATGCTTTTACACCTAACAGATTGTTGGATGTACCCGCCTTGTTACCAACCCACGAATTAAGAATAGCATACATGCGTGCATTTATACCGGCACTGGCTATAGCCTGTTGTACAGACCCTGCAGATGAATTTGAAGCGAGCCCTGACACAAAATTTTTAGCTGCTATAAAATCAGCATCACCCTGTAGATCAGCGGCAGTTTTTACCGCACCATCAACTATAAATATATCACTGGCCTGCGTATAGAATTCAATACGAGGCGCATGTAACTGATCTGCTATTTTACCCCAGGCAGAATCAGAGCCTGCAATAAACGAAGCACCAAACTCCGTTGGGAATTCACTGACCGGTAAATTATTCGGATCGAAGAGCAGCGCTTCATCAGGTTGCGTGGTACGTTGCATGGTGCGCACTCTTCCGCCTACACGGCCCGATGCTTCGAACACGCGAACCGGGATACCACTGCTGCGCAGAATATCAGCTGCATGTAAACCAGCAGCACCGGCACCAATCACTCCCACTACACCGTTATACCTTACAGAAGGTGTAGCATCATCTTCCTTACACGCACTTAACAGAGATGGCAACATCAAGCCAGCCGAAAATCCGAGACCGATATGCCGTAATGCTTTTCTTCGCTTCACCGGTAAATGTTTATTTGTATTCCTAAAAAAATTCCGGGAAATATAAACGATTTTCGCATCATGAATGCTTTCAATCTGCCCACTGTGAAGAAAGTGGCGATAATCGGTCCGGAGTGCACGGGGAAATCCGATCTCTCTAAATTTCTTGCAGAACACTTTCATACAACCTGGGTGCCTGAATATGCACGCGGCTATATTGGCAACCTGGTAAGACCTTATGTAGAAAATGATCTGTTAACTATTGCACATGGTCAGATCCGGTTAGAAGATGAATGGACACGCGATGCAAACCAGGTATTGATCTGCGATACCAACCTCTACGTGATTAAAGTGTGGAGTGAATTCAAATACGGCAACTGCCACCCGGATATACTTCATCAGATCGCCACACGCAAGTATGATCTATATATGCTGACGTACGTTGACCTGCCCTGGGAAGAAGATCCGCAACGCGAACATCCCAATCAGCGTGAAGAACTATACCAGATATACCTTAACGAAATGAAAAATCAGCCGGTGCCTTACGTTGAAATACGGGGCGAACGCGAGCAACGCAGAAAGCTGGCCGTAGATGCAATTGAAAAGATTCTGACAACGGTATGAACGCAACACCCTCTCCCTACGCAGCATTAAAGATCAGAGACTACCGGTATTTTATTTCAGCGCGCTTCTGCACCACACTGGCTATACAGATACAAGCCGTAGTAGTAGCATGGCAGGTATATGAAATAACAAAAGATCCGCTATCACTTGGGTTAATCGGATTGGCAGAAGCCATACCTTCTATCGGAGTATCGCTATATGCAGGACACGTGGCCGATGTAGTGCAGCGCAAAAGAATTATACTGCTATGCCTGGGTACATTATTTCTTTGCTCTCTTAGTCTTCTCTTCTTTACATTGGAACCGGGTCAGTTCCTGCTCAACTATGGCGTGTTGCCTATCTATAGTGTTATTTTTATCAGCGGTATAGCGCGTGGGTTTATGACACCTGCGCTATTCGCATTCATGCCACAGCTCGTACCGCGCGAGCTATATAGTAATGCCATCACCTGGAATAGCACGTTGTGGGAAACCGCTTCACTTTCCGGACCTCCGATCGGGGGTTTGCTCTATGGATTTTTTGGTATTTCTGTAGCCTATACAACGGATGTACTACTGGTACTTGCCGGACTCTCACTCGCTTTTATAGTAACGAATAAACCGCTGCCTCCTACTACATCGGAAGAAGGCATCGTTGAAAAAATAAAAGCAGGACTGCGCTTTGTCTACAACAACAAGATTGTGTTAAGTGCTATATCGCTCGATTTGTTCGCTGTATTGTTTGGTGGTGCTGTCGCGTTGCTGCCCATCTTTGCTGATACTATACTTCATGTTGGTAAAGTAGGACTTGGATTTTTACGAGCCGCACCGGGTGTGGGTGCATTGCTGATGGCGCTATACCTGGTGCATCATCCCATCCGGCAAAATGCAGGTAAGCTTTTGCTATATTGTGTTGCAGGCTTTGGCGTTTGTATTATACTCTTTGGTCTCTCTACCAATTTCTGGATATCGATGTTCCTGTTGATGATGAGTGGTGTATTTGATTGTGTCAGTGTGATCATTCGCGGAACGTTGCTACAAACACTCACACCTGAGAATATGAAGGGGCGCGTATCGGCAGTAAATCATATCTTCATCGGATCTTCGAATGAGATTGGCATGTTTGAATCCGGGCTTGCAGCCAGTATGTTTGGCGTTGTGCGTTCGGTAATTTTAGGAGGTTTTATGACGCTCGTGGTGGTTGGTGCTACCAGTTGGTTCTCGAAATCGCTGCGCACGTTGCAGCGTGTTGAATAATATATACTATACCCGTATGACACAAATTTCCATTAATACCCCGGCACTTCTCTTCCCGGCTATAACGCTGTTAATGCTGGCGTATACCAATCGCTTTCTGGCGCTTGCTACACTGATCCGTAACCTGCACGCCAAGTATAAAACCATCCAGGAGAACCACGAGATCATTCGCGCACAGATCCGTAATCTTAAACTTAGACTTATGCTTGTCAAGCACATGCAGGCGGCCGGCATCACCAGTTTCTTCTTTTGCGTACTCAGCATGCTGTTCTTTTACCTGGAATATGAAGCATGGGCTATCGGTATATTTGGATTAAGCCTTATTTTTCTTCTGCTCTCGCTCGCACTTTCATTAAATGAAATATACATCAGCACAAAGGCGCTTGAAATTGAGCTGAGGGATATGGAAGAAGAGTAAACGCGCAACTACAGCTATACCTGTACAAATAAAAAAGCCCGGCCATCGCGTAGCCGGGCGAACCATTTAATCTAAATCAAATCGATCGTTTCGATTTGTTCCTTTTGGATGTGCTCGCCACACGATCCTGATAATTTTTAAGCAGCTGGTTGAGCTTGCGCTGATGTTTTGGT
>CAMLLI010000499.1 GCA_946480685.1 uncultured Flammeovirgaceae bacterium
TGGTATTGATCGCCTGCACGAATGCTATCTCTCAGGGATGCAGCGATGCTGGCTTCTGTACCATGGGAGCCATGAAACCCGATCAGCCCTTCAACAAAAAAATTGAACTGCGATTACGCTCCATGGAAATCAGTTTTTACCGGGGCACCACAACGCTTACGCCTATCGTGTACGTTGCAACGGCCGATCTCAATTTCAGTCTTAACCGAAAAACTTCTTTCCAGGTAAAACTTCCGTACCAGGCAGTGTCGGGTTCACTGGCTAACACTTCGGGACTTGGAGATATATCGCTGTGCGTTACGCGCAATATATATACTACAGAAAACTATGACATCAATCTATCGGTGGGAGGAAAAATACCAACCAACCGATCCGATAAAGCTATAGATGGATATCCGTTACCGATGTACTATCAAACCAGTCTCGGCACTTATGATTTCATTACCGGTATATCGCTCATCAGCAAAAAGTGGTTGTTTGCTACCGGTATACAACATCCGTTCAACAAAAATAACAATCAATTCCTGTGGTCAGCGTGGGAAAGCAGCTCGGAAGACATGGCCTATATACATGAATATGCACGGGCTAAAGAACTGAAGCGTGGCACCGATATTATGTTCCGCGTAGAACGCAACTTTCGTTTTTCAAGGGTTAATTTCTCATTAGGACTTCTGCCTATATATCGCATCAACAAAGACGAAATTGCTGATGCAAACGGAAATCGTTTCAAGCAGGACAAAGCGCATGGCCTCGCGTTGTCTGGCATCTTTACTACCGGATATAATTTCAATGTTCAATCCGGTATAAAACTTCTGGTTGGCCATAAAATCACCAATCGCGATGTTAATCCGGACGGACTTACGCGCGAGCTGGTTTCTTCCATAAGTTACTATCACCGCTTCTGATTCTGTATGCGCAGGTTCCTGTTACTTCTCTCCTTCCCGCTCCTGTTGTCGTGTTATACTCAGGCACAAAGCGTTACGCCAATGGATCAATATTTACTCAACGCGGAGTATGATAAAGCACTGCAGCAGATCGACCTCGTGTTGCAGAAGACTTCCGATAGCTATACCGTTGCTTTGCTGCAAAATAAAAAGGCTGAAGCACTGATCCGCCAGGGCAAACTTGATCAGGCTGAAAAGATACTTTCCGGTATATACGCCCAATCAACACCAGGCTTTCAGCAGGCTATCACCCAAACGACCTATGGTTTACTCTACATGAACCAGGGACGGAATGATGTTGCTGAAGATGCGTTACGGAAAGCAGCGCATTTGTTCGATGAAAGTAATAAAGCGGAAACACTTGAAGCCGCACAAGCCCTCGCCTATCTGGGCAACCTGTACTGTGCTACCGGTAAATATACCCAGGCAGAAGAGCAACTGAACATGGCATTGTCCCTGCGGAAAAAGCAATTGAAAGAAAATCACGAGCTGATCGCTGCATCCTATAATGACCTCGGTCTTACCTTTACCGCTACTGATCCGGACAAAGCGCTGGAGTATTATGAAAAGGCGCTGACTATCTATCATAACCTGCACGGGAAGCAACATCCTAAAATCGCCATTGCCAATACAAATATAGGTTTTGTATATCGCAAGCTTGAACTATACGGTGACGCAGTGAACAACTTTGAATCTGCACTGAAGATATGGGAGCAGGTATATACCACAGCGCATCCGTCCAAAGCTTTTGTACTTTTTAATCTGGGAGAAACGTATCTGAAGATTGGTGATGCTAAAGCAGCCGAGGCATTCTACATGCGTGCATTAACAATGTACCAGGAAAGTTACGGCAAGAAACATCCGGAGATTGCACGGGTATTGAATGCCATTGCAAGTATAAATGTATCGCGGAATGAATTTGATAAGGCACTGAATTACTACCAGCAGGCGTTGCAGGCCAATATAAATGACTACGAAGCCATCGATATCACCACACAACCGCGATTGAAAAACTTCTACGATGGCAACGTGCTGCTATACTCTTTGCTGGGTAAAGGGCAGGCACTCGAGTCACAATACTATGGAAGAACGTTGAAGTTTACCAACCTTTCGCTCGCATTACAAACGCTGCAGGTGTGCGATACACTGATCGATAAACTCCGCCAGCAAATAACCAACGAAAGCGACAAGATACTGCTGGGCGTTATAGCGAACGAAGTATATACCGATGGCGTTCGCATTGCGCATGAAGCCGGTAATGTAGCCTTGAAGAAGAAACCTTATTTTGAACTTGCTTTTTACTTCGCAGAGAAGAGCAAGTCGGCTGTATTGCTCGAAGCTATATCGGATGCCAATGCCAAATCGTTTGCCGGTATACCCACAGACTTGCTGGATGAAGAGAAGAATCTAAAAACTGCCATCGCCTTGTGTGCACAAAAGCTGGCACAAAAACCTTCGGCTGACGAAGAAAAGTATTTACGCGAAACATCTTTTAGTCTCAACCGCAGCTACGAAGCTTTCACGAGACGACTGGAGAGTCAATTCCCGGAGTACTTTAACCTGAAGTTCAATACCAGCTCCCCTTCTATTCAGCAGTTGCAAAATAAACTGGATGCACACACCGCGCTGCTAAGTTATTTCATAGACGAAAAGAACAACCACCTGTATATATTCCAGATTACCAAAAGCAAGTATAGCATCATCGACCATACTTTACCGGCAGAGTTCGGAAAGTATATTACGGGAATGCGGAACGGTATATTCTTTAACGATCAGAAAGTTTTCATGAAGTCGGCTGAAAAGTTATCGGCACTGCTTCTTCCAAAACGACTGCCGTCTGCCGTACAAAATCTCTTGGTGTTACCAACCGGTCGGTTGAGTATTATACCTTTTGAGGCGTTGTTCACGAAAGCTGTAAGCGAAGCAGATACCTACCGCGCGTTGCCGTACCTGATCAATCGCTATACGGTTCGTTACGAATTTTCGGCAGGACTTATCCTTCAGAAAGGCGGTGCACAACGTACTGCCCACACGCCATCGATTCTGCTGTGCGCTCCGGTAACATTCCCGGAGAAAGACGGACTGCCCGAGTTGTCCGGCACAGAATCAGAAGTAAATGAAATCGCACGACTCTTTGCATCCCAAAATTATAGCAACGGACTATATATTAAAGATCAGGCCGATGAGAAGCTGGTGAAATCAGGAAAGGTTAAAGACTATACCTATATACACCTGGCCACGCATGGTGTTGTCGATGAGAGCAACCCGGCATTGTCAAGAATATTCCTGCAATCCGATATAGGTTCTGAAGACGGAAACTTGTTTGCAGGCGAGATCTATAACCTTGATCTGAACGCGAACCTGGTTACACTCTCTGCCTGCCAGACCGGACTTGGTAAAATATCCAAAGGTGAAGGTGTTATCGGGTTGTCACGCGCGCTGGTATATGCCGGTGCCCAGAATATAATCGTGTCCTTCTGGAGTGTAGCCGATGAGTCTACGTCTGAGCTGATGAAGAATTTCTATCGCAAGTTACTCGAAGAGCAGAATACAACGTTTTGCACCAGTCTGCGCAAAGCAAAGCTGGAGCTGGTAAAAAATGAAAAGTATGCGGCCCCGTATTACTGGGCTCCGTTTATCCTGATCGGATTTTAAAACTATGGAGAATCTTTAGGTATAGATGTACTATAACACAGGCCTGATGCGCATATTCCGGATCAGTCCTTCTTCGATCTGAAAAACGTGGTGAACATTTTTGATCGACACTATATTACCCTTCAGGTCACGGATGATCTGGTTGGCTTCCACGACAAAGCGCCCTTCTTCATCCTCTTCAAAATATACCGGCTTTACATGCGGATCCATATAGCTCCACTGTCGCGACCAGTAATCCCGAATACCAGTATGCCCCTGCACCAGGCCACCCTCGAGTGCATTGGCCCAATCTGCATGCGGATGAATTACCTCCAACGCTGCATCTATGTCGCGGGCATTAAATGAATTGTAGACATATTGCAAAAGTTCACGATAGTCGATGTTTTGCGAAATGGTCATACGACAGGGTTAATTTGTTAGCCTGAATTTCCGTACGGCACCGCAGGGCGCCAACAAAATTACCGCAGGCTGCCTTGATAGCCATATTAAACCCCAAATATACCGACAGACGAATACCCTTACCGTTGTAAATTTACTCGTACCGCAATGACTTGGCAGGGTTAACCCGCGCAGCCCGCAGTGTATGAATGCTAACGGTGAACAGGGCTATAGCAATTACCACCAGGCTCGGCAGCGCAAAGATCAGCCAGTCCAGTTGAATGCGATAAGCAAAGTCCTGCAGCCACGTATCCATTACCCACCAGGCCAACGGTGTGGCTACTACAATCGAAATAGCCAGAAGCAAAATATAGTCTTTACTGATCAGCGCAAGTATACTGGGTACCGATGCACCCAACACTTTGCGAACACCAATCTCTTTGGTGCGTTGTATAGCGGTAAGTGACGACAATCCAAACAAGCCGAGGCACGCTATAAAGATA
>CAMLLI010000500.1 GCA_946480685.1 uncultured Flammeovirgaceae bacterium
TGGAAATGTACTGTATGACAAATCAAATAACCACTTTGATGGCGAACTCAAGGGTAATCCAAAGCGGATTTTCTCTGGCGCTCCTGTGGGAGATGAAAGTCAGTTACTTTACACGACCAGTTGGACTGGCGCGAGTCTTACTATGGACAACCTCACGGTAAAAAACATAACTGGTAATCCATATGGAGCGCACATTTATAAGGTAAATAATTTTCCATCGCAAACCAATGGCTTAGCTGCGGGAAACATTACTAAACCCTATTACGGTATATTTATAGCCAGCAATGATACAGGGAACACTTTTAGCTTTACTCTTGGATCAGAGTCCAGCCCATGCGCAATATCCAGAAGAGCGAACAATAGTATATCTACCTGGCAGCAATCAACAAGCACTACCGGAATACCTGATCAAATCGAGATAATACCTAGTGCACCAGGAACTATACCGCTGGAATTAGGGGCTGATATTACATTATGTGATCAACCAAATTATAGTCTAAAATCAAATATATCCGATACATCCGGAAAATCCTTTCTTTGGAATACAGGAGAAACCACATCCTCCATTACCGTAACAAAGTCGGGCAAATACGTTCTTCAGATATTTGAAGGTTGTAAACTCGGGAAGGACAGTATCAATCTTGACTTTTTCCAAACACCTCAAAAATTCTCACTTGGCGAGGATCAAGTTGTTTGTGTTCTTCCAATCAAAACACTTTCTCCGGGTGAAAACAAATCAGGCTTTGAATACACTTGGCAAAATGGATCTCATAATTATTCATTGGATGTAACTAATTTCGGAACATATTGGGTGTCGGTTAAGAATCCTTGCGGGCAATACTCCGATTCAATTTCCTTCTCAAAACCCGTTCTTGATTTGAAAAATATACCTAATGTTATTACTCCCAACGGAGATGGTCGCAATCAGTACTTTAAGATCGATCAAAAATTTGACTTCCCTGTCACACTTGAAATATTTAATCGTTGGGGAACGTTACTCTTCCGAAAAGATGCCTACGACAATACCTGGGACGGAGGTGATCTATCAACCGGTGTTTATTTTTATAAACTAAGTGGTTTGTGCATTGGCGAAAGAAAAGGAAGTGTGAGTATAATAAAGTAGAAGTGCTCTCTGAAAAATCCGTAGAAGTGTTAATTGATTGTGTAATTTAGGCAACTTAATTAAACCCAATTCATGAAGCCCAAACTACTCTCAGCACTCGCCCTGCTTACTGTTTTAACGGCATGTAAAAACAATGAGATGAAAACCATCGGATCAATTGAACGCATAGACCCCGCACTGGATGCTATTATATCGCCAGCGGCCAAACCTGAAATTATTGCAGAAGGTTTTGAATGGAGTGAAGGACCGCTGTGGCTCGAAGAAGCCAAGACGTTGATATTCTCGGACGTTCCTAAAAATATCATTCACCAATGGTCAGAAGAAAAAGGTTTGTCGGTATACCTTACGCCTTCGGGATATACCAGCTCGGTGCCACGTGGTGGCGAGATGGGTTCCAACGGACTTACGCTTACACCGGATGGTAAACTTGTGCTTTGCCAGCATGGCGATCGCCGGGTTGCCTATATGAATGCCCCGGTAAATGATCCGAAGCCTGACTTCATTACTCTTGCTGATAACATCGATGGTAAAAAGCTGAGCAGTCCGAATGACGCGGTGGTTCGCAGCAACGGAGATGTATTCTTTACAGATCCTCCATACGGATTGCCTTCACAAAGTGATGATGATCCGGCTAAAGAAGCACCACACAACGGAGTATATAAAGCTTCGAACGGAAAGACCACGTTGCAGGTGGATTCACTTACCCGCCCGAATGGTATAGCATTTCTGCCGGGGGAAAAAACATTTATAGTAGCAAACTCTGATTCGAAGAAAGCGATCTGGTATGCATTTGATCTTGCAGAAAATGATTCTGTTACGAATGCCCGTATTTTCTATGACGCTACGGAGGATGCAAAAAAAGAAAGAGGTTTACCCGATGGTTTTAAAGTAGATAAACAGGGTAACATTTTTGCTTCCGGTCCGGGTGGCGTATGGATCTTTAACCAGGAAGGAAAAGTACTCGGTAAGATCAAGATACCCGAAGCAACTTCGAACTGCGCATTGAGTGCTGACGAGAAGACACTATACCTCACCGCCGATATGTATGTATTACGCGTAAAACTTCGCGACTAAAATATATACCGGTCATGGTATACAATCATGGCCGGTATACTTTTACACATAAAACGTCATTTCGCTTTTGTAACAGCAATGCTCCACGCTGCTCCACTGTAAACTTTATACTTCTCGGAGAAGCTTCCCTGGTTTATACCTAACGAGAATTGCAGCAGGCTGTTCATATACGACATATTCTCTCCCACTGCCACATCGGCAAATGTATTTACATAGGGTATATCTTTTTCAAATACCGCTTTACTTTCGTGGTAGATGGTAACGTGTAACGTGTCCTTTACTTTTATACCGAGTTTTTCCAGGAGTGATTGATCTATATTGGTCCACACGTTGCCATACTGAATATCGAGCACGGGTATATTTCCTTTCACTACGCCATTCTCAATCACCGCTTTCTGGTAGTCGATGCGTACTACTTGCGGATTTAGTTTCGGACCAACCTCCTGGAACGATATAGCACCGGAAGCCAACCGTGCTCCCGTATAGGCATATACGTCACGGCCGTGAAAGGTATAGGACTTACCTGAATTACGGAGTCTGTTCTTTGCTTCATCAATCTCACGAACTTCCTCTATACCTAAATGTTCAGCTACCAGCGTAAGCGTGCCGTTATCCGGAGAAACTATATAGTGTCCTGATTTAGTTTTGAGTACAACCGATTTACGTTCGGAGCCAACCCCCGGGTCGATGATCGACACGAACACTGTACCTGCCGGCCAATACGGAGCAGCCTGGTATAAACGATACGCTCCTTCCCAAATATTATAGGCGGGAATTTCGTGCGTGATATCAAACATGCGCAACTCAGGCGACACCGAAAATGCTACACCTTTCATCTCGGAGACAGCACCATCCTTCAATCCGAAATCCGATTGAAACACCAGCGCCCGCGGCTGTGCTATAGCCGCCAACGAACAAACCATAACCAACCAAACAACTACCAGTCTATACGAAATCATACGCATCATTATGTATCTGAAAATATATAAAACACCAACCATATTTTACGGCCACCCGGAGCTTCACCCCCCCGCCAACCGATTAAAATTAAAATCACTAATTTTACTCCTTCAACGTAAACACCTGAACACATACACACCTAAACACGAAAATAATGCATGCTGTCAACCAAATAACGCCCACGGTATTGCTCCTGATGTGCATCGGCGGGATCGCTTTTATACTCATCATGAAAGCTATTTTCCGGAAACAGAAGTAAGGTTTAGGACAACTTCGTAAGGAGCAACATCATTTCTACCGATCAACGGACCTTTTAATCGTCAGGATGATTTTATAATTTACCTGACCAATCGTTATTTGATCCGTATATTTTAACCTAATCAACAAATGAAAAAAGCATTCGTCCTTTGCGCGCTTGCCCTTTTTGTTTCTGGTGCCTTTGCACAGACTACCAAGAAGACTCTCGAACTCCCTGATTTTAAAGGAATTTATGTTAACTCAAACTACACCGTATACCTGAAGCAAACCAATAAGCAGGAAGTAACGGTAGAAGCTTTGACTGAGATTTACTCCCTTACTGAAATTAAAGTTGAGAACGGAGTATTGATGATCAACATGGAACGCAAGCCTGACAATCCGAACAAAAGCCTGTGGGCAAAGATCGATGACATCAAGCTGAACCCTACCATGAAGGTATATGTGAGCGTAAAGAACCTGAACGACCTGCAAGTGAACGGTGGCGGAAAGATTATCTCTGAGAACTCAATTGCAGCAGACTATATTAACCTGGCTGTAAATGGAAATGGCAGCATGGATGTCGATATCAAAGGTAATACTGTTAAGGCTGGTGTAAGCGGTTCAGGAACGCTGATCCTGAAAGGCTATGCTACTTCTATCGATGCGTTGGTAAGTGGTACCGGTGCACTGAAAGGATTTAACTGTCCGCTTGAGACAGCGAAGGCTACGGTAAGCGGCAGCGGAACCTGCGAGCTGAACGTTGCCAACAACATCGATGCTGTTATACTGGGCAGTGGTTCTGTTAAACATAAAGGCAATACCAAGACAGCCGTTAAGAAAATATACGGTTCTGGTGTAGTAGAAAGAGCCTACTAAAAAAATCAAAGTTCTGTTAAGATTCGAAATCAATCATTTCTTATCTTAACAGGACAACTTTTCTGTCTATGGGAATCTTCGGAACGCTCATCATAGTAGCCATCCTGGTATATTTATTTCGCAACAGTTTTACAGGCAGAAATCTCGAAACAAAAGACGACCGTTACAACGCAGCCCGCAATAAACGCCTGGAAGAACTCGACAATCTT
>CAMLLI010000501.1 GCA_946480685.1 uncultured Flammeovirgaceae bacterium
AACCGTGTTCCTTGCGTTCGGTTTTATTCTCCGGCACATCCGTATTCCAATACGCCTCGCGATCATTCTCGGCCCGCTCCTGCCAGCGATAATTGTAAAAACCGGTCTCATACGGATCAACTATATATTGCCAGTCTCCATTGAGACTTACCGTTTTTCTGGCGGCAACATTGGTGATCAGGTCCTGCTGTGCATGCGAGCAAACGGACAACAGGATGCACATCATTGCCAATGCATGCTTGTGTATTGATCTATAGGAGCTGATTATTATCATCGCCATATGGGTTACGTAAAATATAGTCTTAATTGGCAGCCGAGATAGAATCAAGAATTGGCTTGGCCAGTGTCTCTAAGCTCTTTTGTGAAGTCTCCAGCAGTTCCAGCACTACAACCTCGTTCTTGCCAACCGTCAACCACTCTGCCGGTACATATATAGTTTGCTGCGGACCAATCGACCAGTATCTTCCCAGGTTATGTCCGTTGATCCAAACTACACCTTTGCCCCATTTGCGCATGTCCAGGTAAGTATCGTTCACTTCGTTTAAGATGAACTCCCCCATCTTCATAACCGGACTTTCTGCGATCTTCTTATTTCCCTTTGTAAACCTGAGATTTGAAATACTGCTAAACGGCAATGAACGCATCTCCCAATTCAACAACTCAGTCTTATTGAGTGTTACCGAAGCTGTAATGCCCTTCTTGTTCTTCAACAAGTATGGTCCGAAGTTGATGCGGCCTAAATTCTCTACGAGTATATCCAGCTTTACCTCACCGGCTGGTATCACAACGGAGAGGCTATCCTGACGAAGTCTGCGGTCTAATACACCAACGCGCTTACCGTTGATGAAAACAATACCATAATCGCGAAGCTCGTTGATCTTCAGAACAGCTGCGCCTTTCTTGTCCTTCAGCGTTGTGCTATACCGCACAAATCCATACGCCTGGTTCAGATCTTCGAATGTAAGCGGACGTACGCTCTTCACGGGCGTTGAAACTATATCAAATACATTCAATTCACCGGCAACATCTATCAACGGTAGGGCTACTGCTTTTTTCGGCGCGGGCACAGCAGGCAACACCTGTCCTTTCGGAAGATGTTTCCGGATAACGTTTCTGAACTCCATGAATTTCTCTGTAGCATTTCCCGCTTCATCCAGCGGTGCATCATAATCGTAGCTGCTGATCTGCGGCTCATACGGATTCTTGTCGTTGTAGTTGGCACCGTTCATAAATGCGCGGGTGGTACCGCCATGAAACATATACATGTTAATGGATATACCGGCTGCCAGCACAGCGTCAAGTTTAGGAGCATGATCTTTAGCAGGAACCGTATGATGCGGAGTGCCCCACCAGTCAAACCATGCGGGGTACCATTCTGCTATATAAAATGGGCCTTTACCCTGGTGATATTCACGAACAAGTGCCTTCACTTCCTTCGGATTGTCCAATCCGTTTACAGCCGGTAACAAACCGGGTATATGTCCATCCTTTACTTTGGGAGCCGGATCACAGGTATATAGCAAGCCATCAAAACCGGCTTCGATAAAGAGACGTTTGTTCTCTTCGAGGTATGCTTTGTCATTTGAATAGAAGCCGTACTCATTTTCAACCTGCACCATCAAGATGTTGCCACCGTGGTTAACCTGGAGCGGTGCGAGTTGTTTGGCTACTTCATGAATATACTTGCGATAGGCTGTGATAAATTTCGGTTCGAGACTGCGCACGATCAATCCTTCCTCCTTCTGCAGCCAGTATGGATAACCTCCGAATTCCCACTCGGCACAAACATACGGGCTCGGTCGCAGTACCACCCACAGTCCTTCTTCCTGCGCAATCTTTACAAAGGCTGCTATATCATTGTTGCCTGAAAAATCATATTTACCTTTTTCCGGTTCGTGCACATTCCAGAACACGTACGTTCCGATGGTGTTCAAACCCATAGCCTTTGCCATGCGCATGCGGTGGCGCCAGGCTTCTTTGGGTATCCGTGGATAGTGCAACTCTCCCGAGATCATCAGGAAAGGTTTACCATCCAGCAGAAAGGTTGAGTCGCCCAGCGCAAATGTATGTTTACTCGTTTGTGTCCAGCCGGTATGAGACACAAGCAGCAGGATGAGAAAAAGAAAACATGGCACGCGATAAAATCTGGTGGCGTTGTAGTTGGTTGTCATGATTTGCAATGGCTAATAGTTAAATATCAATCCTAAAAATCAACGTTTGTCGCGTCTTGCTGAGGGGGCAAATGAGTATACTTTGCAGGTGCTTTGATCTTATCGACTTCGTTCAGCGCGTATAGCGACATAAATACAAGCGATGACCAGTACGTCACCGGGCGATGCCTTGCAGCGTTGGCACTACTTCTATAATTTTTCCATCAGCATCAAACTTAAGTGCATCGATACACACCTCGCGATTAAATCCGGCCGAGCGTCCCATCGTAATACCTTTCGGGTAGGTGAACCGATGGTATACCAGGTACCAGTTGTCGGTGCCCGGCACCTGTATCACAGAGTTGTGACCAGTGCCATGAATTTGTGCGTTCAGATTTTTCCGGATCACGATGTTGTCCTTCCCGATCGTTAACGGTCCTAAAGGTGACGATGCCGTTGCATAGCGAACTTTATAGTTAGGACTCCGTGTATCGTCTTCCGACCACATGAAATAGTATATACCGTTTCTCAGAAACACATATGTGCCTTCCCGAAATGTCTCATCCGGAGTCATCACGGTAAGAGTCTCCTTTTTGATGGAGATCATATCGTCATTGAGTTCGGCCGCTGCCAGGTATCCGTTCCCCCAGTATAAATAATATTTTTTTGAGACAGGATCAGCAAATACCATCGGGTCAATCTCCTGTCCATTGGTAACACCGGCAGGTTTAAAGTCAATCAATGGTTTACCGGAATCTTTGAACGGTCCCGCAGGATTATCTGCTGTGGCTACACCGATCTTCTGTGCAGCTGTAAAGTAAAAGAAGTAAGTATATTTACCATTGACGAGACGTTCTATAGCTGTAGGCGCCCAGGCATTGCGGGGTCCCCAGGGTACGTCCTTTTTTAGATCGAGGATTACACCTTCATCTTTCCAATCGATTAAGTTGGTCGATGAAAACGTTTTGAAATAGGTACCTGACCAACTGTCAAAACCATCGCTGGTGGGATATAAATAGAATTTCTTCATATTGAACGAGTATAGTATATCCGGATCAGCAAAATATCCCTCCAGCACCGGATTGCTCGCTATATATACCTGAACTTTATACCGTTCCGTTTTACCTTGCTTTGAAACTGTATACTCCACAGGGCCTTTGCTGAAATCTGCTTTGCCGGAAGGATGTATTTTCACACCAGGCTCCGATACAAACGCAGGATCAAATGCAGCTATAGCTGTTCCCGCCTTCACGGGCAATGACACAAGCCTGAGCGAGTCGTTATATACTATATTATTATGCCTGACTTTGTTAGATTGTGTACGAAGCGGTACATGACTCAACTTCTCCCCTGCTTCGTTTTGCGCGGACTGCGCCTGCACTGCAAAATTTAAAATGACAGAGAAAAGGAACACTATACAAAATCGAAACATGCTGATAAAGGTTTGCATCATTAAACATTTACTTTTCAAGAAGCTGTGATGGCGGATATCCGAATTCTTTAATAAAACACTTCCGGAAATACTTGAGGTCTGAAAATCCAACCATGTAAACTACTTCGTATACTTTATATCGTTGTGTACGCAACAACTTGGCCGCTTCTGAAATTCGCAACGAGCGAATATACTCGATCGGTGAAAGGCCTGTAAGCTGCTTTATCTTTTTATAGAGAATGGTCTTACTCAATCCTACTTCGTGACTCACAGCATCTACTGTTAAGTCCGCGTTGTTAATATTTACCTTTACTACTTCAAAGATCTGCTGCAACAGTTTTTCATCAGGAGAAACTATATCCGGTTTTTCATCCGTCAGGAAGAGCGTTCGATAATAGCGTCTTGAATTTTCACGCGCCTGCAAAAGATTGCTGACGGTAAGCGACAAAATCTCCGGACTGAAGGGCTTGGTGATATAGGCATCGGCTCCCGTCTCCAGTCCGGCTTTATGTTGACTGTGTGCAGCACGCGCTGTTAAAAGTATAACGGGTATATGGCTGGTCTTGATGTTACGCTTCAGCGCCTGGCAAAGTTCCATTCCATCCATCTCGGCCATCATGATGTCGCTCAGCACCAGGTCGGGGTTTGTATCGAAAGCAATTTCCTGTGCCTGTTTACCATCTGCGGCTTCCACAATTCTATAGTTCGGACTGAGATACTCTTTCAGAAACGCACGCACCTCTTCATCGTCTTCTACCAGAAGTATAGTCTTGAGACCTTTCTTTGCATGAGCACCTTGCGCGTCATCATCCTCATCATGCTCCTGCAGTTCTGCATCCTGTTCATTCGTCTTATCTGCATCGATGATCACTTCATGTGATTCAAAGTGATCTC
>CAMLLI010000502.1 GCA_946480685.1 uncultured Flammeovirgaceae bacterium
AGAATGAGTTACCGATATACATACCTTCGCCAGTCACATCGTGCACGTAGTTTTCGTGTATAATAACATTATACATGGTAAATACACCGCGGTTTGCAGTCAGATCGCAGCGTGGATCTGTTTTCGCCATGATACCAGAGAAACCAGCACCGGCTACTTCTACGTGATCTACTTCAACATCAGAGCTCAGATCTGTTACTACAAATGCATTTGATCCTGATTTAGAAGTCTTCGCGCGTATACCATAGTTGCTTGCAGCATCTCCGGTTCCTGTTACGCGGAAGTAACGGCTTGCTGAAAACCACACAGCATAGCTCTTATCTGTATTCTCTATATTTGCTACTCCACCGCAGTTCTTTATTATAACGGGTTTCGCTGCAGTACCTACTATATTTGAGAATCTCAATACACTTCTGTTACCTGCTTGTATACAGATAACATCCCCGGGCTGGATCGATAAAGCCTTTCCATCCACATTCGTCTCCGTCAGTCCTACAGTGTATTTACAATTACAACCTTGCGCCCATGAAAGACGAGCAATAAGAGACACAACCACCACTAAGACAATTTTCAACATCGTTCTTGCTTTCATCACTTTATATAGTTTGTTACCACTTCGTTTCTTCACCAGCACCTTGCTGATTGAAAGTTTGATGATGCAAAGCTATACTGACGCGCAGAGGTAATTCCGTTTCATATCCACACCGGCTTACATGCGATAGAGTTATGTTTAGTTTTTTACCCAAAGCAAAATGATGAGACAAAGTATAGATGTATGAAGACTATATTTGGACAGCTCAGGGTTAATTACATACCGAAGTAAATAGAAGACGTGTCGATATGATCGATGAAAGGAGAAACATCCGTGAACGGTGTGTATTTTTACTTTTACTCCGGGATGTCACGTAAAAAGTGGTGGTACGTTTATCTTGAACACATGTAAATTTTTTTGTTGTAGTAAAGGTTCAGATTCGATATATACTGACGAGCCTGCCGAAAAAGTGTATCAACTGCATGTGAACGTGTTGTATAGGCTTGCCGATGACGGGTCACTGTCTCATTTTCTTTTCATCACCACACTATTTATTACATGTGTTCACCTTGGCGAATGCAGAGGCACGTGGTGAACATAAAATTCAAAAAAGTATATATATCGAAAAAACAGTACAAGCTTCCCGCGCGACTTGCCGTGAAGAATTATAGAGCAAAAAGATTTTTTTAATGAAAAGGAGCGTGTTTGTTGAAAAATGATGTGATTAAAAGAGCCTTCCTGATATATACTTTGCTATATATCCTGATATATATTTCAGGCTTCCTTACACAACTGCATCAGGGCATTCTAAGAGAATGCCTTACCTGATATCGAAGAAAATAGGGCCCGGTCAGGGCTTTCCTTACTTATTGTGTTTTACGCTGTTACAACGTTGGTCTTAAAGCTCTTTGCGCACCGTAATAAGGTTGGCGGAACAGTGTCCCCAACCTATAAAAGAGTGAATTCTATTTTCTGTGAATCTTTTTTTACACCGTTTCGTTAAACTGACCGATCGGTCACTTATATTTGTGCCTGAATAAACAAAATGACAAAAGCCGAACGTACCCGGGAACTGATTATCACCAAGGCAGCGCCACTCTTTAATACAAAAGGAGTAGCGGGAACTTCCATGAGCGATATCCTGGAAGTTACAAACCTCGCGAAAGGGAGTTTATACGTTCATTTTAAAGACAAAGAAGATCTTGCGCATGCCGTTGTAGATTATCACCTGGAGCGTCTCGGAAAGACTGTCGAGACGATATTGCGTAAACAAGGGTCTGCGCGTGAGAAATTGCTTGCCTACATCGATCTGTTCATGGATCCGGTTAATCCGCCCCTGACGGGAGGTTGTCCTATGCTGAATTTTGGAATGGAATCAGATGACACCGATCCGGTCATACGGAAGAAGATATGTTCGTTCATGGATACAGGGCTCAAGATGATCTACTCTATATTAAAGAGTGGAAAGGACAGCGGAGAGTTTAATGCAGCGTGGGATGCCAAAGAGTTTTCCATTAAGATGTTTGCAACCATTGAGGGCGGCATCATGATGTCGCGCATTGCAGGCGACAATAAAACGATGAAAATAATTGGGCGTTCACTTAAAAAAGAAATTGAGGACAACCTCGCATAATTTTTTTGACCATAAAATGACCGATCGGTCATTTTTAGTAGACAAATAAGAAGTCTCAACACAAATTAAAAACAATGAAAAAGCAAAAAGTTTGGTTTATCACCGGGGCATCAAGAGGCTTCGGTTTTGAAATTGCAAAAGCAGCGCTGCGTGCCGGCGATAAAGTAGTTGCTACAGTGCGAAAGAATGCAGAACAACTCGCAGCATCGTTAGGCGCAGGCAGTGACCTGTTGGTAGTTGTGCTTGATGTAACCAACAAACAACAGGTGGAAGATGGTATAGCGAAAGCGCTGGCAACCTTCGGCCGCGTGGATGTACTTGTGAATAATGCCGGGTACGGTTTCCTCGGAGCATTTGAAGAAGCAACCGATGAAGATATATTCAAACAGTATAATACAAATGTGTTTGGACTTCTGCATGTAACCCGCGCCTTGCTGCCGCACATGAGACAAGCGAAAACGGGCCACATCATTAACTTCTCTTCCCTGTTTGGTTATAAAGCTTCGGCACCCGGTTTCGGACTATACGCATCAACGAAGTTTGCAGTGGAAGGTATATCTGAAGGTCTGGCGCTGGAAGTTAAGCCGTTGGGCATCCACGTAACGTCTGTTGCACCGGGTATATTTGCAACGGATTTTCTCGCGAGCGACTCTTATATAGTATCGCACAATTCCATCGATGCATACGCTGCAACGGTTGGACAATTGAAAGATTTCGCGCACCAGCTGCACGGCAATCAGCCGGGCGATCCTGCGAAGTTTGCACAGGTAATTGTTGCATTGGCTAACAGTAATAATCCTCCGGTGCATTTGCCTATTGGTAAAGATGCTATCGCTTCCTTCCGCGAAAAGACAGTTGAGACAGAGGCAGAAATAAAAGCATGGGAAGAAATTTCGGCCAGTACAGATTTTCAGCGTGCAGCGGCATCCGCAAATGCATAGTATACCTCCCGTACATTCACACTTACCTTATACATATATATGAACATTCAGAACAGAACAGTGTTGATCACCGGAGGCGGTTCCGGCATCGGCTATGAAGTTGCCAAATCATTGAGTGCACTCGGCAACCGCATAATTATTACAGGACGAAACGAAGACAAGTTATTGAAGGCTTCGCAGGCATTGAAAAATGTTACCGCCATTCGTTGCGATATCACCAAGGAGAGTGATGTTATCAGCCTGGTGAAGCGAATTAAGAACGAGTTCAGTGATCTCAGCATACTGATGAACAATGCCGGTGTTGCCCGTGTACACAATCTCCACGAAGGCAGCGATACATTTGGTATAGCCCATGAAGAAATAGAGATCAACTACTTATCGCCCGTGCGGTTAACGGAGCATCTTCTCCCGGTGTTGAAAGCCCAGCCAACATCGGCTATCATCAATGTTACTTCCATTGTGGTGTTTGCTGCCGGAGCCGTTATTCCTACTTACTCCGCAAGTAAAGCTGCGTTGCATAGTTATACGCAAGTGTTACGCAATGCACTCGTCAATAGTTCTGTGAAAGTTTTCGAGCTAATGCCGCCCCTGGTTAACACCGACATGGCGAAAGATATAGGGGGTGAGACACGTGGCATGCCTTCATCGGAAGTATCAAGTCAATTGCTGACGGCAATCCAAAATGATGTATACGAAATTCACGTAGGCACGACAGCCGATCTCTACAAAGTTTTTCTTTCATCGCCCGAGCAGGCCTTTAAGATATTGAACCAGGTAGCGTAAGAATTTATGAAGTGACAGACAAGTTTGGCGCGGTAGCGAAACTATATATTCATTTGCCGTAACAAAATTGTCTTCACTCGTAAGTATATACTTATGAACGAGCATACTGGCTTACCCGTATAAAGCTTTCATCGATAGCGTTCAGCTGATCGACATACGCTCGCGGTGTTACACCGCTGATGTCTTTAAAATCGCGGATAAGATGGGAGGGATCATAATATCCCAGTTCCTGTGCTATAGCCTCAACTGATTTTCCTTTTTTGGTCTGGTGAAGTATATTCTTCGACCGGATAACCCGGGTATATTCTTTCGGTGACATTCCGATAGTCTCCGTAAACACTCTCCTGAAATTGCGCGTGCTCATGCATACATGCGATGCCAACGCAGGCAGCACTATATTTCCTTTGGTGCGTTGGATGGTCTCCACGGCTGTGCCTATGTTTTTGGAATATATTGGATCTGGCTGACTGATAAAGAACTTCATAAAATAATTTTCGATGTGCTCCCGCAGGTATTCTGTATGCGATAAGTCGGGAAGTGCATCAGTGATCGCGGTGAGTGTATTGCCAAAAATCTG
>CAMLLI010000503.1 GCA_946480685.1 uncultured Flammeovirgaceae bacterium
CGATTATGTAAGTATAGGTGTTGAAGGTTTCTGGAACGACATGAACGAAATTGCCACGTGGGGGCAAATGATACCCGAGAATATAGAGCTCGACTTCGAAGGCAACAAAGCATCCATGCGCAGAGGCCGCAATATATATGGCATGCAGATGGCTCGTGCAACCTATGAAGGCACAAAAGCATTACTGAAAGGTAAACGTCCTTTTAACCTGACGCGCTCCGGCTTCTCAGGCGTACAACGTTATGCTGCCGTATGGACCGGTGATAACGTTGCTTACGATGAACACATGTTACTCGGTGTGCGTCTTGTAAACAGCATGGGCTTAAGCGGTATAGCATTTGCCGGTTATGATGTGGGCGGTTTTGTTGGTGATGCCAATTCAAAACTGTTCGCGCGCTGGATATCGCTCGGTGCACTCTCTCCTTTCTTCCGCGGGCACTCGATGATTAACAGTCGCGACTCCGAGCCATGGGCGTACGGGGAAGAAGTTGAGCAGATTTCACGTAACTATATCAAGTTCCGTTACAAATTACTGCCCTATATATACTCGCTCTTCTACGATGCGGCCGTTACAGGGATGCCGGTGCAGCGCTCGCTCGCGATAGACTATACGCACGACTTCAAAGTATACGATGGCCAGTTTCATAATCAATATATGTTTGGCCCCTCGTTGCTGGTTATACCTGCAGAAAGTACCAAAGACTTTGTGAAAGCCTATCTGCCGGAAGGCGAATGGCATTTGTTATACAACGGTCAGAAATACCAGGGACACTCCGAGATAGTGATTGAATGTCCGGTACAACGTCTTCCTGTATTTGTAAAAAGCGGGGCCATTATACCGATGAAACCCGTGCGGGCCAGTACAAAAGAATTGAATGACGAAATCATTCTGCATATATATACCGGTAAGCAAAGCTCATCGTTCCTGTTCTATGAAGATGACGGCACAACGTTCCGTTATCAACAAGGTGAATACGCCAAGCGCCAGCTGGAATATATAGCGCCCGATAACACGTTGATCATCGGTGCCACGGAAGGAAACTATGCTTCACCGCATCGTAAGTTGAAAGTTATACTGCACGGTCTGGAACATACACCAGCCCAGGTTGAAGTGAATGGCGAGATGCTTGCCCTTCACAACGACATCAACCAGTTCTTTATGGCCCTTGAAAAATTCGACCCGTTCTTTGATCCGGAGCCTGCACCCCAGGAAAACGTACACAGCTTCGAAACCGAATACTTTACCGGCCAGATCATTATTCGCTGGTAACCTTCCCGATAGTATTTTCTTAAGTCAATAAAGTCTGGCAAATGCGTCAGATTTTATTGACTTTAGCAACCAACAAACGTTTGAACTAACCTACCCGTAAATGAGTACAGCATCTTTGCAAAAGCCGCGTTTATCGTTCTGGCAGATTTGGAACATGAGTTTCGGATTCTTCGGAATACAATTCGGATTTGCTCTTCAGAACGGAAATGCTTCCCGCATACTCGGAATTTTTGGTGCCGATGTTGAACACCTCTCGTGGTTCTGGCTCGCAGCTCCGTTAACGGGTATGATCATTCAACCCATCATTGGTTATTACAGTGATCGCACGTGGACTTCACTCGGTCGCAGGCGTCCGTACTTTCTGGCGGGTGCTATATTTGCCTCCACGGCATTGATCTTTATGCCGAACGCAGATATACTGGTGCACCTGTTACCTCCGCTCTATGTTGGTGCCGGTATACTCATGATCATGGATGCATCGTTCAATGTGGCGATGGAACCGTTTCGCGCGCTGGTTGCCGATCTGCTTCCCTCCGATCAGCGTACGCTTGGATTTTCAATACAGACATTTTTGATTGGACTCGGTGCTATAGTAGGCTCCACGTTACCCTATATATTTGCAGAATTCTTCGGAGTAGAAAAGACGGCACCTGCCGGCGAAGTGCCCTTCAACGTAACACTATCATTTTATATAGGAGCTATCATTTTTCTTGCCGCTATACTCTGGACAGTTTTTACAACGAAAGAATATCCACCGGATGAAGAGCAACATGCAGCATCTTCTTCTCACAAAGGATTAGGCCAGATAGCAGCAGACTTCACCGGCATGCCGAAAGCTATGAAGCAACTCGGTATCGTACAATTCTTTTCCTGGTTCGCCTTGTTCTCGATGTGGGTGTTCACAACATCCGCTGTCGCTACGCATGTATATGGCTTGCCGGTATCGGATACATCTTCCGAAACCTATCAGAATGCCGGTAACTGGGTAGGTGTATTGTTTGGTACTTACAACGGAGTTTCCGCCTTATACGCTTTGTTACTTCCTGCTATTGCGTATAAGATCGGTCGAAAACTTACACATGCACTTTCATTGACGGCCGGTGGTATAGGACTGATCTCGATATACTTTATTCACGATCCCGACTTGTTAATTCTTTCAATGATCGGTGTTGGTTTTGCCTGGGCCAGCATCCTCGCTATGCCGTATGCTATCCTGGCGGGCTCCATCCCACCCTATAAAATGGGTATATATATGGGCGTATTCAACTTCTTTATCACGCTTCCGCAGATTGTCAACGGTATTATTGGCGGACCGATCGTAAAGTATATTTACGGTTCGCATGCCATCTATAGCATTGTCATGGCCGGTATATTTCTGCTCATCGCAGCCTTTTGCGTACGGTTTGTAGAAGATACAGATGATGTTGTGAAAGCATGAAAAAGATTATTCTGCACGGTATCCTCTCCGTTGTCTGCAGCCTTTGTAATGCGCAGGATTATACCTTATTCACTAAAACGATTCAGTCGTTTTATACGTCTCCGGCAGAAGCTGAGAAACAATGGAATGCACTGGTGGATACAGAACGAATTCCGTTTGCTGTAGGCGACTCTGTAGCTTTTCTCTATCGCGGAGAGGCTGTATCCGTGGCATGGACCGGTGATTTTAACGGCTGGGGTTACGATAAGAAGTTCAACACCAACGGCAAGCGCATACCCGGCACAACGCTGTGGCTACTGAAAACTTCTTTTCCGTCAGACGCACGACTGGATTATAAGGTTATCGTGAATGGTACAACCCTGTTGCTCGACCCGGTCAATCCGCATCAGCAATGGTCGGGCGTTGGTGGCGGCAGTCCGAATTCCGAACTGCGCATGCCTGCGTGGGAACCTGAAGCTATAGCACAATTCAACGAAACTATACCGCACGGTAAAATTGTAAAAGATATACTCCTGAACAGTACATCACTGGGCTACCAGGTAACGTACAGTATCTATACGCCACCGGGTTACAACGCTTCAGCTAACATGCTTTACCCGGTGCTATATGTAACGGATGGCTACGAATACCTGCACGAACAGATGGGTAATATGCCGGTTGTACTCGACAATCTCATTCACGCGAAAAAGATCAAACCCGTTGTTGTGGTGTTTATCGACCATCGCGAACCTGTTAATCGTTCAAACAACCGAAGAATGCAGGAGCTCGCCATGAATGAGCAATACCGCACATTTGTTACGACCGAACTGATCCCTAAAGTTGAGAAGCAATATTCAGTTTCTCACGATGCCCGGCAACGCGCCATTCTCGGCACTTCCATGGGTGGGCTTACGGCCGCATACTTTGCCTTTTCAAAGCCTGACCTTTTTGGACTCGCCGGCATTCAGTCACCGGCATTCTGGTTTAAACCAGAGATATATACTTTATGCGATAATGCTTCAACCCCTGCGGTAAAGGTTTTCCTGACGACTGGCACTATTCATGATACACAGGAAGGCGTGGAAAAAATGAAAACCATTCTAAACCGAAACACGTGTCAATACGAGTTTAAGCAAGTTAACCAGGGACATTCGTGGGGAAACTGGCGCGATCTTACGGATGACATCCTGATTTATTTTTTCCCGGCTTTTTCCCAGTCAACTGATTAACTTTACACGCATAATCTATCTACCCGGTTAACTATGAAGTTTGTACGTCTACTTATCTCCCTGACCCTCCTTGTTACAGCAGTTCTGCATTTTGCAGGTTGCAGCTCAGGCAAAAAAGCTTACGAGCGTGGCGACTATTACGAAGCCGTGATGAAATCGGTAACGAGGTTGCGCCAGAACCCGGATCACTCCAAATCGCAGGAAACCCTGAAGAACGCTTATCCGCTGGCTGTAGAGTTCTTTGAGACACAAGCGAAGAACGACATCGCCTCGAACGCGCAGTTCAAATGGAAGAGCGCTATTCAATCGTACAACTCGATCAACCAAATGTATGAAGCCATCCGTCAGTGTCCCGGTTGTATGAAGGTTATTAAAACACCGGCAAATTATTACTCCGAGATTGGTCCGCTGAAAGAGAAAGCAGCCGAAGAAAGTTATAATGCCGGTATAGATGCCCTGATGAAAGGAAACCGGAATGACGCCAAACGTGCTTACTATAATTTTGCCGATGCACAGAACTATGTGCCGGGGTATAAAGATGTGATCGAG
>CAMLLI010000504.1 GCA_946480685.1 uncultured Flammeovirgaceae bacterium
CTGCCGATATATACCTGCCGCTTTGGCGATTATGCGTGGTGTAAATGTTTTCAACATCCAGCGCGCATCAGCAGGAGCAACAAAGTGCAGCGTGCCGCGCATCGGCCAGGTACGGATGATCTTTCGGTTCGCCAGTGCATTTTCTATACCTGCCTCGGTTGCATCTTTCATTCGCAAGCCAATCGCCCACAATGCTCCGAGATAATCCTGCGCCTGTATAGCTCCCATCCACGATACAACGTCTTCGGGCTTTTCAAAATCTGCTTGTGCGATATGCTGTTGCTGAAGACGTTGCTGTGCAATGGATGTGAGTGTCATGCCGCGTATCTATGTAGTTATATTTTTTAAGTTGTGTAAATGATTATTGCTTTCCGTAGAGCAGGTAAAAATTATAGTCTGTCATCGGTGCGTCTGTAAGACCTACATGTCTGCCCATGGTAACAACCTGCCCGCGGTGATAGGTGCTGTGGTTTAATACTTGTATCAAATATTCTGCACGCGCAGCCTTTCCGGATACCCACGGACTGTTAAAGGCTACTTCTTCCTGGATCTCTTCATCGGAAAGAGTATATATATAGTTGGCGAGTATATCGGATTGCTGCACAATGCCCTCCAATGCTTCTTCCAGTGTTCCGTGATAACCTTCCATCCGGAAAGACACCGGGGCCGGTTGCTGTTGCAGAACCGATGACCAGAAACGTTCCGTATCCCATATATGCACGATGGTTTGCTGTATACTTGGGAAGCTGGAAGCAACTTCTTTATCCATTACATCTACAGGCTTTGT
Source organism: uncultured Flammeovirgaceae bacterium (assembly GCA_946480685.1). Next base: position 788 of record CAMLLI010000504.1, read on the forward strand.
CTTGAGCCAATTTACCAGGGTTCTGTTAGCCCATGCGTTGTATTTCGCAAAGTTCTTCATGAGACCTTCCAGGGCGGTGGTTGATTTTTTTGCTGTTTGTATCATAGTCGGGGTATTGGGTTTGATGAATCTAAATAACAACACACATGTGACAGCCTTATGTCAGCACACAATTCTACCTTAAATTTATTACTATATTTTTTGCAAGCGCTATAAAAACAAACGGTATATACGGAAACACACAGACACACTTCCGATAATTCTTTGAAAGTGTTTGCAGATTATATTGTTTCGCTTGAATTATCAGATATTTGACGTTATAACATTTACTATATGACTATCGAGATTGTCGTTTACAACATCACATCTGCACGCAAGGCGCAGGAAGGTGGAGCAGATCGTATTGAACTTTGTGATAACCCGGGTGAAGGGGGAACTACGCCTTCGTATGGTGTTATTGAAACCGTGCGTCAGCACGTAACCATGGATGTATTTGTGATGATCCGCCCGCGCGGTGGCGATTTTCATTACGATAGCTATGAGTATCATGCGATGAAGCGCGATATAGCGATGTGTCAGAAGTTGAGTGTGGATGGTGTTGTATTTGGTATGCTGAATCCGGATGGGACATTGGACAAGAAGCGTTGCAAAGAACTGATTGAAAAGGCGCGTCCGCTGAAAGTCACCTGTCACCGTGCATTTGATATGACACGCGATCCGTTTGAAGCACTGGAAGATTGTATTGAAGTGGGCTTCGATCGAATCCTTACTTCTGGTCATCAGACACAGGCGGCAAAAGGTGTTGACCTGATCGCAGAACTGATCAAACGTGCCAACGGAAGAATTGCTATTATGCCGGGCTCGGGTGTAAATGAAAATACAGTGGAAGAAATTGTATCGAAGACGGGTGCGAAAGAAATACATTTCTCGGCTACGGCATTCGATAATAGTGCCATGGTATACCGGAATGAAAAGATTGCAGGTATGGGATCTGATGAAGGATCGGAATTCAAGCTGCGTACGGTTGATCCGGAGCGTGTGCGTAAGATGCGGGCGCTTGCTGAAGCGGTGAAGCGTTAATCGTTGCTGATATATAGATTATCGTAAACAACTTCGATTTGTATACTATATCGATTTATAAATCCATTTGCACAGAGAACGCAAAGAAGACTCAAAGGACCACAAAGGATTTCGATACTGTTAACGATTCACGATTAACGATTAACCAATAACGGATAACGACAAAAAAAAGAGAGGCTATCAGCCCCTCTTTTTTTTATACTATATATAGCAATGCGACTACTGCGCTGCGCGTTTGGCGTTGATCGGGAATGTACCGAATTGACCTACGGTCATGTTGCCGGTGAGGGCATCGCCTGTGATAATTGCTTTTACGCTGATCAGCATTTGATTGCCGCCCATATTTACTTCGTAGCTGAAGGTTAATTCATTGCCATTCAGTTTAACATCTGAAAGTTTGTTCTCGCTGTTGAAGCGGTTGTTTTTGATGGTACCGCCATATACATCACCGTCTTTGGTAATGTTAAGTGTACCGGCACCGCCTTGTGGCGATTCTATAGTATACTCCCAGTTACCGACAGCATTTACTACTGCAGCAGGATCCGCCGGAGGTGTATTTACAGGTTTGCTTGCTGCACCTTGTCCGGCACCACCCTGACGGAAGTTACCACCGCCACCAGCTTGTCCACCACCTGCATCGGCACCACCGCCTCCGCCACCATCGCCTTCTTTCAGGTCATCGTTGCTGATAGACTTTCTGCGTTTCGGTTTAGCATCCATGCTCATCTTACCAATGCGGTAGCTGAAGTTAACGCGGAAGCTCATGTTGTGGAGTTCAGTCAGCGTGTTACGTTGTACCAACGGTGAGTTCAACTCTCCTTTAATTTTGAATGCTGTTGTAAAGAAGTTCTCAGCCCCAAAGCCAATGCTTCCTTTCTTGTTCTTAAGGTCTTTCTTCAAACCAAGACTATATATACCGAATCCGCCTTGTGTACCTTGTAATTGTACCTGGCGACCGCGGTAGAATCCGAAGAACTGAAAGCCCCAGCCTTTGTTCAGGTTATAACTTCCGAACATTCTGTATGAAGCAACCCATCCTTCGTTGCTCGCGCGATACTGACGGTTGGGATCATCCGGGTTATTCGGATCAACCGGAATGTTGTTATCGAGCATCGAGTAGTATATATCTGTACCGCCATTCAGGGAAAGTTTACCCAGGCTTACGTTGGCAAATATATTCATACCTACTGCATCTTCCTGTCCGATGTTATCATAGGTAGTAACAACGCGTTGTACTCCGCTTGTAGTTTCTTCTACCGTACGCACGTCCTGTATCGCGTTGTTGGTATTGCGCCAGAAGGCGGCAAAGTTCAGCGATGTTCCTTTTATAAAGGTGCTATAGGCTACTTCGTAGTTGTTGGTATATTCCGGATCGAGAGATGGATTACCGATGGAAACATCATACGGGTTCTGTGCCTGGATGTTCGGATTCAGATATCGTATAGACGGACGCTGAATTCTGCGGTTATACGCTGCCTTGATTGTTTTACCGTTCGCAAGCTTCTTGGATATATTTATACTTGGTACCAGCGCACCGTAAGAAGGTATCTCTATATTTTCTTCTGTCTGCGTATAGGCATCAATGGTAGTATACTCGTACCGTGTACCGGCTTTAATGCTATAGTTTGTTTTGGTGGTATAGGTATAGGATAAATAACCGCCTACAACATTCTGATCGTAGTTCAGGTTATTGGACAATGATGCATTGGTAGAAGGCACATAGTTTCCATCGCCATCTTCATCGGTAAAGTATGTAAACTCACTGAACACTTTACGCATAATATCTTTTGCACCAAATTCAAGCATCTGGTTTGTTCCGATCGGAGTCTGGTAGTCGATCTGGAATGTCATCTCCTGGTTATAGCTGTCATTGTCGTTTCGTATACCGCTGAATGAATCGACACCATTTACCTGGCGGATCAGGTTTTCAAAATTATTCTCGCGATTGTTCCGGCTATAGCTTCCCAGGAAACTCAGTTCGCGCTGTGGCTTTTCATATAGGTGTGTAAAGCTCAGGTTTACATCCACGTTGTTGGAAAGATCTTCTGACAAAGTATTCCGAAGACTGCTCTCCACCGGATTGTTGGGATCGTTGATGAGTGTATCGATCATGGTATACAAATCATCCTGACGATTTTTACCATTGCGTGCCCCGAAACGAACGGAAGCCGCCATATAGTTTTTCTCGTTGATGTCGTAATCCCAACCGAAATTATAGTTACCAAATATACCGCTGTTGCGAGTATCGGCACGCTGCATGTTATAGGTAGGCTCAGTATCATTCAGAGCCGACTTGGTATATTGATCGCTGGAGAACTTACCGGTAACATTATAGTTTGCTCGGCCCCATCCTCCCAGCGAGAAACCCATCTTGCCTCTTCTATAGTTACCATTCAACCCGAGGTTTGATCCGCGTAAGCCAACACCCGCGTCAATGTTCAGCGTAAGTCCTTCGAGTGTATTCTTTTTAGTAACGATATTGATGATACCGGCTGATCCCTCTGCATCATATTTTGCCGAAGGGGAAGTGATCACTTCCACGGATTTAATCTGATCGGCAGGAATCTGCTTCAACGCATCCGCTATGCTGGAT
>CAMLLI010000505.1 GCA_946480685.1 uncultured Flammeovirgaceae bacterium
TTGAAATGTCCTTTACCGTGATAGCAGAGAAATAGATAGCGGGCCATGAATGAAGAGTCCGAAAGTCCGGAAGTTAGAAAAGTCCGGAAGTTAAAATAGACCGAAAGTCGGAAAGTCTGAAAAGTTTTTTTTTGCGTGGCATTCTTAGTGAGTAGATAGCTATAGAATCATCTGACTTTCAAGTTCAACCTGTCACCGTTCCAGCCCGTTTTACTTTCCAGTCTTTCCGTCTTCCGGACTTCCCCACTTTCGGACTTCCTGACTTCCGGACTTCCCGTCTTTCGGACTTCCCGACTTTCGGACTTCCCGACTTTCAGTCTTCTTCTCACCTCACCTTCGCACTCCGAATATACCTTACAAACCAATTCGGAAACAACCGCTTAAAGCGAACGCCTAGCGTCTCAATTCCACCGATATATACTTCGTTCTTTTTCCTTTCGATCGCCTGTATAATTTTTCGTGCGCACCAATCGGCAGGTTTACCCTTATACTGCGCATCATCCATTTTACCTAAAGGACTTCCATCACCGGTAACGGCAGACAACGTGATGGGTGTATGTATAAATCCCGGACAGATCATGGTTACGGTGATCGCATCCTTTACATCCTTCCAGAGTTCAGCACGAAGAGAATCAAAGAAACCATGTAGTGCATGCTTCGATGCCGCATAGCCCGACCGATAGGGCGTTCCGAAAATTCCGGTAACACTCGATACGGTTACAAGATGTCCGCTTTTACGTTTCAAGAAATGAGGAAGTATATTCTTAGTAAGTGCTACAGCGCCAAAGTAATTTACGTCCATGATCCGCTTGTCGACATCGATCAAAGTATCTTTAGCAAAACTGCGCTGACTAATGCCGCCATTATTAACCAGTATATCAATATGTCCGAAAACCTGTATCGCGGCTTCGGTCGCTAACTTTAGTGTTTCTGTTTTTGTAAGATCAAATGGCAGTACATGTATATTCGCTTGTGCCGCAGGTATACAATTACCTTTAACACGCTCAAGTTCTTCTTTTCTTCTCGCAGACAAAATCAGCCTTGCACCGTGCTTGGCCATTTCGTAAGCAAGCGCTTCGCCTATACCTGACGATGCCCCGGTAATCCACACAACTTTATTATCCAGTTTTGCCATGACTTACTTTTTGAAAATAAAATATACCGCTAGCACCAGTAATATAAAACCAATGAGGTGATTAAGTTTGAACGTTTCAGTCTTGAAGAAAAGAAAAGAGAAAAGCATAAAAACCACAAGCGTAATTACTTCCTGAAGCACCTTGAGCTGTACCAGTGAAAACGGCCCGCCATATTCTTTATACCCGAGGCGATTAGCCGGAACCTGTAGTATATATTCAAACAATGCAATTCCCCAACTGATCAGAATGATACCGATCAACGGCAAATTCTGACTCCACTTCATGTCCTTAAACTTCAGGTGACCATACCAGGCCATCGTCATGAAGGTGTTGGACAGCACGAGTAATATAATGGTATAGATGGTTCGCATAGCTATAAAAAATTACCGGCTGATGAGCGTTTTATTTTCATCAGCCGGGACTATATATATTCTTTTACTTTACCAGTTTTTTATACTTGATGCGATGTGGTTGATCATCGCCCAGGCGCTTGCGTTTATTCTCTTCGTATTCACTGAAGCTTCCTTCAAACCAGAATACTTGTGAATCGCCTTCGAAGGCAAGGATGTGTGTACATACACGATCGAGGAACCAGCGGTCGTGAGATATAATTACTGCACAGCCTGCAAAGTTATCGAGCGCTTCTTCGAGTGCACGCAGTGTGTTTACATCCAAATCGTTGGTAGGCTCATCGAGCAGCAACAGGTTTCCACCTTGCTTCAATGCTATAGCAAGGTGTACACGGTTACGCATACCACCAGAAAGTTCTTTTACTTTCTTCTGTTGATCAGTTCCGTTGAAGTTGAACTTACCGACATACGCGCGCGAGTTCTGCGTTTTACCTCCTATATCGATCAACTCATTACCACCGGTAATAGCTTGCCATACGCTGTCTTCCGGGTTAAGGTCATCATGCTCCTGGTCAACGTACGCGATCTTTACTGTCTCACCGACTTCAAAATTACCAGCGTCTGGTTTTTCTTTACCGATGATCAATTTAAACAATGTTGTTTTACCTGCACCGTTCGGTCCGATGATACCAACGATACCTGCAGGCGGCAACGCGAATGTTAAATTCTCATAGAGTAATTTATCGCCATAGCCCTTCGCTACACCCGTTGCTTCAATAACTTTATTACCGAGGCGTGGTCCGGGTGGTATAAAGAGTTCAAGTTTTTCTTCGCGTTCTCTCGCTTCCTGACTTAACAATTTTTCGTATGCACTCAAGCGGGCTTTACCTTTCGCTTGTCTTCCTTTCGGATTCATGCGTACCCACTCCAACTCGCGCTCCAAAGCTTTTTGTCTTTTGGATTCAGACTTTTCTTCCTGCGCTAAACGTTTTTGTTTCTGATCGAGCCATGAAGAGTAATTTCCTTTCCAAGGTATACCTTCACCACGGTCGAGTTCAAGAATCCATCCTGCTACATTATCAAGGAAGTAACGGTCGTGCGTTACCGCGATTACCGTTCCTTTATATTGCTTCAAGTGTTGTTCGAGCCAGTATACCGACTCGGCATCCAGGTGGTTAGTAGGTTCATCCAGCAACAATACATCTGGCTCTTTCAACAACAGGCGGCAAAGTGCCACGCGTCTTTTTTCACCACCCGAGAGGTGCTCAATTTTAGCATCAGGCGGAGGACAACGAAGCGCATCCATCGCGCGCTCAAGTTTACTATCAAGTTCCCACGCATTAACAGCGTCCAGTTTTTCCTGTATCTCACCTTGCTTGGTGATCAGCTTATCCATAGCATCCGGATCTTCCATGACGGCCGGGTCAGCAAATTTTTCGTTGATGGCTTCAAACTCTTTCAGCAGGGCAACAATTTCCGATGCACCTTCTTCCACCACTTCCTTTACCGTTTTGTTTTTGTCGAGCTGCGGCTCCTGTTCCAGCAGCCCTACCGAGAAGCTGAGGTCAGACACCACTTCGCCCTGGTATTCTTTATCTATACCGGCAATAATGCGTAGCAACGATGACTTACCCGACCCGTTAAGACCGAGTACGCCAATCTTGGCTCCATAGAAAAATGAGAGGTAAATATTTTTGAGAACCTGTTTGTTGGGCGGGTAAATCTTATTTACGCCCGCCATCGAGAAAATAATTTTTTCGTCAGCCATGAGTAATGTATTGGTAAAAATGGTTGGTCTCTGATAAAATTATGACATGAAGTGCTTCTTCATTTCAATAATTCAGAAAATTAGCCGTTGAGTTTATGGCCGCAAATATGGCTTTTTTAGTCCATAGTGCATAGTGGCCGGGCTTATGACTGCTTACGGCATGGGGTTACTTTTCAGTTTTTAAGACTATCGAGTACTAACTATTGACTATGCCCTAATTAATTTTATTTTTGCGAAAAATTAAAAGGAGGACGTAAACTATGTATTGGACTCTTGAACTTGCCTCTTACTTAGAGGATGCTCCCTGGCCGGCAACTAAAGATGAGTTGATCGATTATTCTATCCGTTCAGGTGCTCCCCTGGAAGTAGTGGAGAACCTCCAGGAACTGGAAGATGACGGACAACCTTACGAAAGTATAGAAGAAATCTGGCCAGACTACCCAACGAAAGAAGACTTTTTCTTCAACGAAGACGAGTACTGACACCGACAAAACATTTTTACATTATCATGTATTCTTGCTGAAGCCGACCTTCAAAGTCGGCTTCTTGCGTTTTAGCGAACGAAAAGTCCGAGTCGTTTATCGGTATAGGTGTATTTATTTCTGGCGATTCAGGTCGTCAAGCGAATCATTCATCCACTAATCTCCGATTCTGCCTTTCTTTCGCCCTCAAAATTCAAGACCCTTTCTATACATCTATAAATACGAAAAACTATTTTTTAACAACTCTATTTTCTAACCAAATCACAATCTAAGACGTATGGTAAATGTTTTAAAGGGCAAGCATCTGTTCAGCTTTCTACTTACAATCTGTATTCTTTTCAGCTCGTGCAAGAACATGAACAAAGCCACCAAGGGGGCGATTATTGGTACAGCAGGTGGTGCTGCTGCCGGTGCACTTATAGGTAAAGCTGCGGGTAACACAGCCGTTGGCGCTATAGCCGGTGCTGCGATAGGCGGAACAGCCGGATACCTGATTGGCCGGTATATGGATAAGCAGGCTGCCGAACTCAAGAAAGACCTGGAAGGTGCTGAAGTGGAGCGTGTAGGCGAAGGGATAAAAATTACTTTCCATCAGGGTATACAGTTCGCTACAAACTCTTCAGAAGTAACGGCAACATCAAAAACCAACTTGCAGGACCTGGCGCGTGTACTCAATAAGAATGACGACACCAACATCCTGATCGAAGGTCACACCGACTCAAC
>CAMLLI010000506.1 GCA_946480685.1 uncultured Flammeovirgaceae bacterium
ATTTTATAGTTCTGTAAAAATTAACCCACCAATAGTTTAGCAGGTTGTTGGAAGAGCTTGCCCGAAATATATCAAAGTCAGACCAGTCTGCTTTGTTCCCATCACGGTTGGCGGTCATATCATCGGCACCAAACGTTGAAGCGAAGCCAGCAGTTTGATTGAACGTAAGCCCCATGAGATTATACAGACCTATTGTTGCCATATCGAGATCGTTGGCAGTTTTATAGAAACCTTCGGTTGTTAAGCTTGCCTTGGGATCTTCCGTGAGAAGATCGGAGCATGAAAATGACAGGAACAGCAAGCCCGCCATGGCTATATATTTTTTCATATAACTATTCGATATTATTAAATGATATTTTTTGAAGACTTACTTAGAATATAGCTTGCAGTCCTACAGAGAATGAACGAGCCGTAGGATATGCTCCCATATCAAAACCGCCATACGAATCGCTGGTACCGGTTGTTGATAAACCTGTAGAGGTGATCTCCGGATCATAGCCTTTATAATCTGTAATCGTCAGTAAATTTTGTGCACTTACAGTCAATTTCAGGTTGGCGAATTTCAACATGTCTTTCGGAAGACTATAGGAAAGACTGATGTTCTTCAGACGTACATAGCTGCCGTTCTGTAGAAACTGTGTAGACTCAATCTGTGTTTTATTAAGCGCAGCAGGATCAGCGAATTTAGCATCCGTATTCTCAGGTGTCCAGTAATCAGCAGCAGCTGCCAGCGTTGGATACTTTGCCGTACTGTTCGATGCACTGATAGCAGCATACGTAGCATTGAACACTTTATTACCCTGGCTGCCTTGTATAAATACATTCACTTCAAAGTTTTTATACCGTACGTTGTTACTGAAACCAAAGGTAAATTTAGGAGTAGAAGGGCCAGCGATTTTCCGATCTTCCGAACCAATGGTTCCGTTACCACTTACATCTTCATATTTAGCTTCTCCTGCCTTATGGGTACCTTCATCCTGTTGATATATACCCTTCCACGGAATAAGATAAAAAGTTCCCAGCGGCTGACCTACTTTTACAACCTGGATATTGGTATTAACAAGGCCACGCGCCAGGTATCCAAGGTTAATAATATCGTCACCACCCAAGCTTACTACTTTGTTCCTGTAGGAGGTAACATTAACACCTGTTGTCCACGAAAGTTTCTCGGTGTCAATTATGTTTCCGTTAAGACTCACTTCCAATCCTTTGTTTTGTACTTTGCCCAAATTTACCAGCATACTTCCGCCACCGTCATAATACGGTATAGGTTTACTCAGCAACAGGTCTTTTGTGTTCTTAACATAGTAATCTATCGTTGCGCTCAGCTTGCCATTCAGAAAAGCCATCTCCAGACCAACATTGGTCTGTATAGTAGTTTCCCATTTCAAATTCGGGTTCGATGGGTTGCCAACCGTATACCCGGGATATAGTGTTGTTGTTCCGAATGATGATTGACTTTTGTCGAGAAGACCAAGCGTGCTATAGGGGGTAACGGCCTGGTTACCGGTTTTACCATGACTTGCGCGTAATTTCAAATTCGTGAAGACATTCAAATCCTGGATGAACGACTCTTCTGAAAGACGCCAGCCGACCGCTATAGAAGGAAAATATCCCCACTTGTTAAATCCTTGAAATTTAGAGGAGCCGTCCACACGGTAGGTCGCCATGAAAAGGTACTTGTCCTTTGCTATATAGGAAAGACGACCTACATACGAGAGCAGACCCCAGTTGCTATAGGAAGAACTTATACTCTGTGTTTTGTTAAGCGCCAGATTGTAGTATCCGTTCGTTTCGGACGTTAGCCCACCGCCATTTGCAGATATACCTTTATCTGTGTTTGATGTTTCTTCGACTACACCGGTGAGTTTAATGTCATGAATATCATTAACCAATTTGTGGAAGGTAATGATATTACTGTTTTGAAGCGTATAACTTTCAGAAGAGCTTTGTCCTGAACCAGGGTTGGTAGGAGATATCCAATGATTGGAGAGGTAAGCACTGCTTCCAACATTAGCATTTACACCCAGTACAAGATCGTACGTTAACCAGTCCGTAATGTCGTATTTTAATGTGCTGCTCATCACGAAAGCATTTGATCGGGTGTCGTTTAACCGCTCCTGGGCAGTCATGTACGGATTAGAAGAGATAGGCGACCCGGTGGCGTTGTTACGATTATATACCCCGGGACTGCTATATATACTTTCCGTTGGTCCCCACGATAGGGAGGATGTTACCATGGCCGTGCTTGCACCACCGGAATCCATATTATTATGAGCATTTTGGTGCGATACAAAAAGTCCTACGCTCAGATTGAGCTTTTCGCTGAGCTTGGTATCTATATTGGAACGAAGCGCATATTTCTTTTGACCGGTATTGATGATGATACCGGGTTGATTAACGTAGTATCCGGATATATAGTATCTGGTTTTTTCAGTTCCTCCGGACGCTGCTAACTGGTGGCTTTGGGTTACACTGGTACGAAATATAGCATCCTGCCAATTGGTGCCTGTCCCCAGTGCATCCGGATCAGAGTATATATCGGTACCCGCAATATGATTGGCCAGCCTGGCATAGCCGGCAGCGTCCAGCAGATCGTATTTTTTTCGAACCGTACTCATGGTAACAAAGCTGTTATACTCTACTTTGGTATGATCAGCCTTTCCTTTTTTGGTAGTAATCAATATCACACCATTCGATCCGCGCGATCCGTAGATTGATGTAGCCGATGCATCTTTCAATACTTCAATGGACTCTATATCATTTACGTTTATATCGCCCAGGCCTGCACTGAACAGCGCAACACCGTCTACTACATATAGTGGATCATTGCTGGAATTAATAGAGTTCATTCCGCGGACGCGTATCTTTACTTCTCCGCCCGGAGCGCCTGATACAGTTTGTACCGATACACCCGCTATTCTTCCTTGCAAGGCTGCAGACGGTGTTACTACTGGTTGATCCTTATAGGCCGTTGGCGACAATGAACTTACAGAACCGGTAATGTCGGTTTTCTTCTGTTCACCATAGCCGGTTACGACAATCTGTGTTAACATTTCCAGGTTTGGTATCAGCGATATATCAAGCGTTGTTTGACCGTTAACTTGTCTTTTTTCAGAATCATATCCCACGAAAGAGATTACCAGCGTTGCGTTAGGATTCGTCACTTGTATTGTATAATCTCCGTTCGCATCGGTTGTGGTCCCGGTTGATGTGCCTTCTATATATATACTGGCTCCGGGCAACGGCTGGCTGTTAGCATAATCAATGACTTTACCTGTTATGATGATTTCGGTTTTGTCTTGCGCCTGTGTTACCTGACTAGCCAATAGCAGTGCGCTTGCTATTGCGAGCTGCAACCGTGCGTGCCTCAGCCAGGTTTGCTTCTTGTTAAGATTCGGTAGATTTATTTTCATGCTTGATTTTGTTTTCGTTTTTTTTATTTGACTTGGTAGTTTGATCTAAATGAAAATCACATTAAATCTGTTCGCTCAGGTTTAGCAGCGAGGTTGATACCCGCAGGCTTCGCAGATCAAGGGTTGATTTGTTTATCGCAAATCCGAATTTGTTCTTCTCCCGTAGAAAACTGATGCATGCTCCTTTCTTGGTAAGTCCTGCTGTTTCGGTAACGATCAGTATACTTTTGCGATTGGTGTCCTCTACGATCGAGGGAAGTGATGAATTTTGTTTCTCGGGCAGAAAGACAATGTCGCAGCCTGGCGCTTCCGCTGGTGTAATTTTCTTTACCGAGATTGTACTGTTGTTACGGCTTTGTAGTATTTTCTCCAGCTCGTCTTGCACGACCGTTTCTCCCACAATACCTACCACTAGATTTCTTTTCGAACCAGGCCAGTTTATGTTCTCTATAAACTTGTAGAGGAACATTGCCTGGAATTTTTCATCCTGCGCTTCTGATCTTTTAGGAATAAAAAGTAAGAGCAGACACAAAAGGACTGTAGTTTTTTTTACGAACGCATTCATTGATTTTGTTTTACGAACAATTTGACGTTGCTAAAGCAGCAAATGCCTGTGGGTTAACATAAACCATCACAGAGAAGCGATGCTTTCACAACGAATGCGCAAAGAAATCGAGTTTATAAGCGAGCCTGTAGAAAATGCGTACTACAAAAAAGTTACTATCGGTCTACAAAAGAGTGATGCGTCTTTATATACCACAGTTGGAGGAGGAACTAAGGGTGGATATTGGTTCGTGCATGAATGAAGTATACATATACATCAAACTGGTAATGCCTGTAATGTTTTACAATAAAAGCAAAAAAATAGCACTCACCAATAAGGTATACCTTGATATAGTTTGGAAATCCGGAGAATATGTATTCTGTGGCGTTGCTGCTGTTTTCAGATCAGGAGCAAGGCTGGCGGACGGCCTTAGAATAGTTACTGGAAACTTGTTCAGATAAAACTTTGGGGTGTTGGTACCGTATTGAGCAGG
>CAMLLI010000507.1 GCA_946480685.1 uncultured Flammeovirgaceae bacterium
ATAGATAGATATATTGGCCGTAAGCCCCGGCATTAATTTACCCTCCTGGTTATCGGCCTTAATGATCACGGTATAGGTAATCACATTCGCGTCTTCAATCGGTTCGAGGCGCACTTGTGTAATGGTTCCGGAGAACTCATCGTCCGGGTATGCATCTACCGTAAAGACTACACGCTGCCCGGTCTTTACCTGTCCAATGTCAGCTTCATCAACATTCGCCTCTACCTGCATCTGTTTTAAATCCTGCGCTATAGTAAAGAGGGTTGGCGTGCTATAGCTTGCGGCTACGGTCTGTCCTACATCTACCGCGCGGGATATTACAACACCATCGATCGGAGAATATATATTAGCATAACTCAAATTAGTGTTGGCTCTGCTCAGGTCAGACCGCTTCTGATCTACTACACCTTTAGCATTATTCAGTTTATAGAGTGCTTCTTCATAATCAGAATCACTCACCACTTTTGTCTCATGCAGCTTATTGATCCTGTTGAAGTTTTTCTGTTGATAGTCCTGTTCATTCACCGCGGTATTTAGTGCAGCGGCTGCTTCAGCGGCAGTAGCCTTCAATGCAGTTTTGTCGAGTTCAGCAATCAACTGTCCGGCTTTTACTGTGCTATTGTAATCAACATAGATGTGATCGATCACACCGGATACCTGCGTACCAACTTCAACCTGCGTTATCGGTTCAACGGTACCTGTGGCTGTAATTATATTGCTGATGGTACCTACCTTTACTGCTGTTGTCTCAACGTGTATCGGTTTATCTTCTGCACGAAGCCAGATTTTATAAACAGCAAATGCAGCTATAGCAACGGCCCCGGTATAAAGTGCTATCTTTTTTATGTTCATGTTCATGGTGATTACATTTTTATAGGATTTCCTTCGTAGAATTGAAGCAGTTGATAATATAGTATAGCAGTATATTTTGCCTGCGTATATTTCTGCTGTGCCTGCAGGTACGTATTCTGGCTCACCAGCAGGTCTACTGTATTGACAGCTCCCACAGCATATTGTTGCTGCGCCAGATCGTAAGCTACTTTCGATGCATCACGCTGCGCGGCAGCAGCTTCCATTTCACTTTGTGCAGCCGTTGCCTGCTGATGTGCATTTTCTATTTTTTGATATAAAGTTTTGCGTGCCGCTGTGAGATTGAGCTCTGCAGATTGAATTTCGATGCGCGAGTTCTGAACATTCGTTCGCGCCTGCAGTCCATTGAATATAGGTATACTCAGTGTCAGTCCCAGGCGCTGGTTGAAGTTGTTGTTAAACTGTTCTGAAAATGTATATCGTTGTGTATTGGTATAGCCGGTCGATAAACCACCGGTCATAGATAATGTAGGCTGATACCCTGCCTTTGCAATTTTCAGGTCGAGGGTAGCAACATCGGTTTGCAACTTGCCTGATTTAATCTCGGGCATAATAGCAAGCGCCTCTTTGTATACAGTATATTTATCCGGAATCACCAGTATACTCTCCTGTTCTTTTGAAGGAAACGCAAGTTCAAAAGACTGCTCCGGCTCGAGTTCGAGTAATTGTTTTAGCGTAAGCACTTGCTGATCATAAGCATTTTTAGCAGTCACTAAAGTATAGCGATCGCTGGCGAGTTGTGACTTCACATCGGCCAGATCTTTCATCGCTATACTCCCCGCATCAAACAATGCCTGCGAGCGTGTAGCCTGCGCTTCGGATGATTTGAGATTATTCTCGGCAATGGTTATACCTTCTTTATAAGACAATGCCTGTAAATATGCTTCCGTTACCTGTAGAGATATATCGTTCTTCGAAGCCGCTACATAGTAAGAGTTCTGTGAAACGAGTAAACCATTTTGTTTGATCGTGTTGTTGATCTTGCTTCCATTATAGACTGTAACCTGTGCGTTAAGCCCTACACTGGTAGAGTGAATAGTCTGCGAAACGAAATCATACGTGATCGGATCGGTGCTGGTACCCTTGGTAAGCGACTGCGAACCGCTGGCACTTAACGAAGGAAGGCGCGATGCTTTCGAGCGTGTGAGATTATTCTCCGCTGTCTCCTGATTCAATACAGACTGTTTCACCGTTATATTATTGGCGACAGCATATTCAATGCAACGCTGCAGGTCCCATCCACCTTCAGGCGTTTGCCCGAAAGCTGCGACACTCAATAGCGTGGCAACGATTAAACTATATATTACTTTCTTCTTCATATTTCCTGGTTCCTGATGTGAAATACGGAAATGCTGAAGTCCTATTTTTGATGACTCGATGTTTGCAGCAGTTGTCTGGAAGTTTGGGCTGATTTTACAGACGACTTTCCGGAGACAGAATCCGGGTAAAACAAGCGCTACGAATGCGCTGCGCATTCAACTGTGACGTGTTTGAAACTAGTCGCTATAATTCATCCCAACGTCTACGAAAAAACTGGCACAATCTATGAACCTGCTAAGCGTACGATTACATTCTGAACGCTGGCGTTATTACGGGAGCGTGAACGACTGATGACAACGATGAGAAAATTCAGTTTATCATTTTTTATTACATCCACTTTCCGAAAGGCTTCAACCGGAGGGTGATATTCGGGAACGCTTTTATATTTACGCACTGTTTAGACTATAGCAACGCACTAACCGATTTATTAAATTCAATCACACATGAAAAAACAACTTGTTCTTTTACTGGGCTTCGCATTACTCAGCGGAGTTGCAACAGCGCAAATCTCACTGGACAAACTGAAGAAAGCTGTTAAAGGAGAATCGCTGAGCACGGAAGAAGTAGCGGCCGGTTTAAAAGAAGCACTCACCAAAGGAGCGTCCAAGGGTTCTGACCTCGTTTCGCAGGTGGATGGATATTTCAAGAATGCAGAAATAAAAATTCCATTTCCTCCGGAAGTACAAAAAGTAGAAACCAAACTCCGCCAGATGGGTATGGGCGACCAGGTAGATAAATTTGTACTGGCCCTGAACCGTGGCGCGGAAGACGCAGCCAAAGAAGCTAAACCTATCTTCGTTACGGCTATCAAACAAATGACGATACAGGATGCATGGTCTATATTAAAAGGTGAAGATGACTCTGCTACACAATACCTGAAGCGCACTACTACTTCACAACTCTCGGAGAAGTTCAAACCGGTAATTCAGAAATCGCTGGAGAAGACCAATGCTACCAAGTACTACAAAGACCTGGTAACAACGTATAACAAAATCCCGCTGGTGCAAAAAGTAAATCCAAACCTGGATGACTATGCTACTGAAAAAGCGATCAGCGGTTTATTTGTAATGGTAGCGAAAGAAGAGAAAAGCATTCGCGACAATCCTACTGCCCGCACAACAGAATTGTTGAAGAAAGTTTTCTCGGCTCAGTAATAACAGAAATATACTATAGGAAGGAAGGGATGCACAAGTGCGTTCCTTTTTTCATTCAATCGGTATCACTCAAAATTACCAGTCCGGACATATATATAGTACCTATTCCGCCAGACTATATCGAACCTGCAGGCCGGTATTGGTTGTCGCTCTCCGATACGAACTTGATACCAGCGGCTCGTTGATGGTGCGTGTAAAGTAAAATTGCAGATTAAGTTTTTTATTTACTACGTAACTTATTGTAGGCCGTAGTTGTATACTGATGGCGCCACTCGTAAGGGTATTCGTATCATCAATCTTTCGTTGAATGGTGCGTGTGTCGCTCAAAGAAGCATTTAACCGAAACGTAACATCATTCTTCAATACAACAATACGTCCCTGCGATTTAAACGGAAGCTTCACGTTGTTCTTCGTAAAACCAACCTCCAGCGATATATCTTTTGTAGAGACTTCTGTGATCTGCGCGTTGGAAACCGTAAGCGTCAGATCTCGTCTCTTTTTATACTGAAGGCTTGCTATAACCTTACTCCTGGTGCGGGCACTGATGCCGATAAGGGGCGAAAACTGTTCAGTTATAACAACCTGGCTGATCACATATATAGGTACAGCCGTACCATCCACCATTTTACCATAGTAGCTCGTATTATAGTCTTCTACCGATCTATCGATACGAAGCTCATCGACATTGGCATACTCAAGTGAATTCGAATAACCCGTTACAGCGTAACTTGCCTGATATGCATGCGAAACCGTAAATGACTGAAATATATCTTTCAGCGGCTTGAGATTATTGAGTCCGGTATAGTCCAATCGCCAGTTGGGTTTTGGCATTTTCGGGAATGGTGTTAATGAAGTAGTACTTGCATTGCCTCCGGCATATGCAGCAATAAAAGCAGGTATCAATACATCCTGCGAAGCTGTGTCATATTCATTTCCATTGATGGTACGAAGCCGGTCTTTCATTACCAACAGGTTCTGTTCGAATTTCTGAAACACGTCCGACACTACCTCATCATTGGATTGATTGAATGCTGTTTTGATACTGATGGTAGATATAGCATAGCTACCACTCCGGTTCGGACTAAGCGATGCAAA
>CAMLLI010000508.1 GCA_946480685.1 uncultured Flammeovirgaceae bacterium
ACTTTGAAGAAAGATCCGAAGATGATCGAAGACACCAAGATCACATTTGATTCGCTGATACTCACTTCAAAACCCGGACGTGAAGACTGGTGGTGGTGCGATGCACTATATATGGCGCCTCCGGTGCTGGCGAGACTGGCGGCTGCTACCGGTGACAAAAAATATCTTGATTATCTAAATACTATGTTTTGGGACACGTATGATTTCCTCTATGACAAAGAAGAAAATCTCTTCTATCGCGATAAAAGTTATTTTAACAAGAAGACTCCTTCCGGGAAGAAAACATTTTGGGCAAGAGGCAACGGCTGGGTAATGGGAGGCACGGTACGCGTGTTACAATATTTGCCAAAAGACAATCCCGAGTATAGCCGGTACGTTGCATTACTAAAAACGATGGCAGCGTCTGTAAAAAAGATCCAGAGTAAAGATGGTTTATGGAGACCAAGTCTGCTCGATGAAAACGAAGTGCCGCATCCGGAAACAAGTGGTTCAGCATTCTTCTGCTATGCATTAACGTGGGGCATTAACAATGGTATACTTGACAAGAAAGAATATCTGCCGGTAGTACAAAAAGCATGGAAAGGATTGAACACCTATGTAACACCCGAAGGTAAATTACAATGGGTACAACCAATCGGTGCAGCCCCCGACAAAGTAACGATCGACAACAACCAGGAGTATGGATCGGGAGCGTATTTGCTGGCAGCAAGCGAGCTGTACAAGTTGAAATAGCTGCGAACTTTGAGCTGCGAGCCGCGAGAAAATGCAAGTAGGCTGCTGGCTGCAAGCTGCTGGTTTCTGGAATTCAGATTTAACGATTCGCTTTATCGCGAATCGTTTTATTTTATAGTATACCCTGATAAAAAAATGTTCGTGTATTTGTCCTGTGGCCAGCAGCCTGCAACCAGCAGCTTTTCTCGCGGCTCGCATCTCACAGCTAATTTGCCCGCAAATTTTGAAGACCCGTTTGCTTCGTGCAAATTGCGCCCTTGAAACAAGATAAGATGTCTCGCATTTCGTGTGGAATTGATTTCGGTACTTCCAATTCCAGTATAGCCCTAGCCAGTAACAACCAGGTAAGTCTGGTGCCTGTAGAAAATTCGCATGTAACAATACCCAGTGCTATATTTTTTAACCAGGAAGATAACAAAGCATTTTTCGGTCGTGCGGCTGTCGCGATGTTTTTGGAGAGACACGAAGGACGTTTCATGCGAAGTCTCAAACGCGTACTCGGTACATCGCTGATGAAGCAGGGTACACTCGTGAATGGTAAACTGATGAAGTTCGATCGCATCATTGCATCGTTCCTTCGAAACATCAAAGCGAAAGCTGATGCAACGGCGGGGCACCCCATCGAATATGTAGTGATGGGACGGCCGGTACATTTTGTGGACAATGATCCGGATGCAGACCAACGTGCCGAACAGGAGCTTCGTGATATAGCATTGAGTATAGGTTTCAAATATGTAGACTTTCAGTTCGAACCTATTGCAGCCGCCTTTGCACACGAAGTAAAGATCAGTGGTGAGAAGCTCGCACTCGTAGCAGACCTTGGAGGCGGTACATCGGATTTTACAGTGATACGTGTATCGAACGAGAGCACACGCAAAGCAGATCGTTCATCGGATATATTGGCAAACACTGGTGTGCGGATCGGTGGTAATGATTTCGACCGAGACCTGAGTCTGGCAGCCATCATGCCCGAGATCGGTTATAAAAGTACATACGGTGAAAAAAATCTTGAAGTACCTTTAAAACCTTATCATGACTTGGCTGAATGGAGTAAAGTAAATTTTCTCTATACTCCGAAGATCATGACACAAATGAGACAGTTGCTGAACAGCTCGCATGATCGTAAACGTTTTTCGCGCTTGTTACAGATACTCGAGCAGGAAACCGGTCATGCCGTATTGGCGGCAACCGAAGAAACCAAGATTGCGTTAACCGCAGCATCCGTCTATAATACACCTTTCAATTTTTTGGAAGAAGGACTATATATACCGGTAATGCGCGAGCAGTTTGAAGAAGCGATTCGTCTCGAAGTAGCGCGTATACTTGATTCGGTAATGCAATGCCTGCGCGAAGCCAATGTGCGCAAGGAAGATATAGACCTGGTTATACTCACCGGAGGTTCCACCGAAGTTCCGCTCATACAGACGCAATTCAGGCAGTTATTTCCAAACGCTGCCATCGCTGACGAAAACAAGCTTTCAAGTGTGGGGCTTGGTCTCGCATACGATAGTCAGAACCGGTACCAGTAAAAGTCGCGTTGCACGGGTATAGCGTTGTAACAGCAGGGCTAACGTGCTCGTGTACGAATAGTGCTCATACAAAATGGAGTAGTCGTTTTTTACGTTACATCCTATAGATGGAGCGACCAAAATCGTTGTAAAAACATTTCTGCGTGCATACCGTGGAAAGCATGGCAGGATTTCTATTTTTATAAAACAATCCCTGTAATTGTCGACCAACGTTGACTTTGAATAGACCAAGTGAAGCCACGTGCAGTAATCATTTTGCAGCGCCTGGCGTTATAGAGTAGATTCCAAAATCTGAAACAATATACCTATGCGATACATTTCATCCTCATACACCCGATACCTGTTGGCGATCGCGATCATTTTCTTACTGGCTACCTGTAAGGATGATGAAGTTACACCCTCCAACACAACAGCGACTACGGAAGAAAACAAATACGTGAATAACTGGATACTGGAGAACATGAAGTTCTGGTATCTGTGGAATAACAAGATTCCTTCCAATCCCGACCTGACAGAAGCACCCGCAGATTTTTTTGAATCTTTACTCTATACATCGGAAGATCGCTTTTCGTGGATACAGGAAAATTACCAGGAGCTGCTTAACTCGCTGCAAGGTGTAAGTAAAGAAGGCGGGTATGAATACAGACTATACCGCGAGAGTTCTTCCAACAGCAATGTGATCGCGCAGATTGTATACATTAAACCATCGTCACCGGCTGAACAGGCGGGACTGAAGCGAGGCGATGTGATCACACACATCAACGATCAGCAAATTACATTGTCCAATTACCAGGCGCTGATCGGTTCGATCGGAGCAAATCATACGTTGCGTTACCGTCCGTTATTGATTGAACAGGAAAAATTTGATACCGAGAAGACCGCATCCATCACAACGGTAGAATACCAGGAAGATCCAAACTATATGCACACCGTTATTGAAAGCGGTGAACACAAGATCGGCTACTTTGTATATAATTTCTTTGCTGTTGGTCCTACTACTTCCAGCACTACATACGATGACAAGATGGAATCTGTCTTCGCCGATTTTAAAGCACAGGGTATAACAGATCTTGTACTCGATCTTCGCTATAACAGTGGAGGTTCTGAAACATCCGCCAATAACCTGGCAAGTCTCATCGGTACCGGTGTAACCAGCAGTAATGTTTTTCTGAAGCGCGAGTATAATGAAGATGTAGAGAACGAAATCATTAACGATGCAAGTATGGGTGAAGCTTATCTTACCAGTAATTTCCAAACTAAGGCTTCGAACGTAGGAGGGCAGTTGCAAAACAGTCGCCTGTATATACTGGCCAGTTCACGCACCGCTTCTGCAAGCGAACTCGTGATCAACGCGCTCAAGCCCTATATGGATGTATTCATCGTTGGAGACACAACCTATGGCAAGAATGTCGGCTCTATATCGCTGTACAAAGAGAACGACTCGAAAAATACCTGGGGCATGCAACCCATCGTAGTAAAAGTATATAACAGTCTCAATCAGTCAGACTACTCCAAAGGTTTTGTTCCTAACATACTTAACGAAGACAACAACTTGTATATATATCCGCTGGGTGATACGCGCGAGACCTTATTAAGCCTTGCGCTGGAGCAAATTACCGGGCAGGCAACAAGCGGCAGAATGGCCAATCGCGAGAAAAAACAATTTATAGGTTCTTCGCTGGATAAGAAAGCACGCGGGTTTACATTGAATGTAGACCAGGTTGATATCCGGAAAGTGATCGTGCATTGATCACACTGAAATATACCGCTTCACAACGGGGTGCCTGTACGGCATCCCTTTTTTGTTTAGGGCAGTGTCACCAGCCACGACACACGGAGTAGAGCCGGAAAGTTTTCCAGATTCACGCTGAAATCATATGACAACATTTACAAGAACCAGCTCCGATGATACCGGTTTTCAAAGACTGGCAGAGCAACTCGATCGTGAACTTTATGAACGGTATGGCACCGGGCAGGACTTCTTCGCGCAGTTCAACACGCTTGACGCGATCCGGCATGTAGTGGTAGCATACCAAGACACTATACCGGTAGGCTGCGGAGCCTTTAAAAAATATGCAGAACATACAGTGGAGATCAAGCGTATGTTTGTAACGAAGGCGTTACGCGGGCATGGTATTGCAGCAGGTATAGTAAAGGAACTTGAGCAGTGGGCAGTG
>CAMLLI010000509.1 GCA_946480685.1 uncultured Flammeovirgaceae bacterium
AGACCGGTGCTGGCGGAATAATAATAAGTATATTGTGTTATGGAATCGAAGCTGACGTTGACTTTACAAAAAAAGACTATTGAGAAGGGAAAGGCGTACGCACGCAAGAAAAGAACAAGCCTTTCCAAGCTCGTAGAAAAATATATAGATCAGATTGTAAAAGAGCCGGGTGAGGAAGAAATATCTCCGTTAATAAAAAGTTTATCGGGTGTTCTTAAAGATAAAAACGCAAATAAAAACTGGAAGGAGCATAGAAAGGATTACGCGGCATCTTTATCTAAGAAATACAAATGATTGACAAAGTTTTTGTCGACTGTGATGTATGTCTTGATTTATTAACAGCTCGCTTACCTCACTATCATTCAGCAGTACGTCTATTCTCATTGAGTGAGACGGAGAAAATTAAGCTTTCTGTTTCTGCACTTACAATTGCCAATATCCACTATTTGCTATTGAAAGCATACCCGACATCAGAAGCAAAAGGACTTATCATAAATCTCAGAAAACTAGTTGACACATTGGCGGTAACAGATCATGTTATAGAGCAAGCTCTTCGTTCTGATTTCAAGGATTTCGAAGATGGTGTGCAGTATTTTACAGCACTTGAAAATCATATAAAGGTGATCCTCACACGAAATCTGCGCGACTACAAGACTGCAAAGATATCTGTTACAACTCCCGAGGTTTACTTAAAAGACCATAGATATTAGTTTGATCATTTTGTCCCTTCCAGCAAAGCTATATACTCCTTAATGGTTGTCATGATATTACTGCGGATGATCGGGTCTGTCAGAAACTTGGGTATACCAATGGGCTTCGATGAAATGATATAAGTAGCTTTTACTTTTCCCGGTGCAATCTGCTCGAGCCGCCAACTGCCCGAAAGCTCCATACGTGTTACACCTTTTCGAACCGGAGCAATGCCATCGTCTACTTTCGATTTAAATGCAAGTGTTATAACGCCCGGGGTGGGCGCAGCCATAGTATATACCAGGAGATGATCCTGATCGCTTACCGGCCATGGTATATCGTGATAGGAATATTCAATCCAGGTAGTAGTGTCGCGTTGTTTGTATACTTTAAATTCACTCACGTGATCCTGCCACTGCATAATTTTTTCCTCATTTTGAATCAGGTGCAGTCCCGCGTAGATCGTGTTCTTGAAATAAAATTCTCCTTTAACCTCGCGCGCCTCTATCGGCGGGTCAGTATTGGGAATGGTGATCCAGCGCTCATACACCGAGATCGTTCCGTCTTTTTTTACGAGTTCAAACTCTTCTTTTGATTGCGCCTCTGCGCTTCCGTACATAAAACCTACGAACAAGCAAAACAGGATTCTCATAAAGTCAGCACATCATTCGTCATAAAGTCCTACAAAATACTGCCAGGTTGCATTCCATCATAACGACAAGTTTACACGCTTCTGTAAAAAAATCAGCGAACTTCTGCGATTTTCTTAATTTCGCCCCTGAGTTCGAATAAAAAACAGTCATGAGCCAAAACAGACCGATTTCCTCTTTCATCGAGAAACATTATCTGCACTTCAACGCAGCTGCGTTGGTAGATGCCGCGAAAGGTTATAAAAAGCATCTTGCCGAAGGCAAAAAAATGATGGTAACGTTAGCCGGTGCTATGAGTACAGGTGAGCTTGGCATCAGCTTCGCCGAGATGATCCGTCAGGATAAAGTACAAATCATTTCATGTACCGGTGCGAACCTCGAAGAAGACATCATGAACCTGGTGGCACATTCGCACTACAGACGAATTCCCAACTACCGCGATCTTACTCCTGAGCAAGAGTGGGAACTGTTAGGCAACCACCTGAACCGTGTAACGGATACATGTATACCGGAAGAAGAAGCGTTCAGAAGATTGCAAAAGCATTTGTTTAAAGTATGGAAAGATGCTGAAGACAAAGGCGAACGTCTATTCCCGCATGAATTCATGTTCCGTTTATTGAACAGCGGTGACCTGAAACAATACTATGAGATCGATCCTAAAAATTCATGGATGATCGCGGCAGCAGAAAGAAATTTACCGATGGTTGTTCCGGGATGGGAAGACTCAACAATGGGTAACATCTTTGCATCATACTGTGTAACCGGCGAACTGAAAGCATCAACCATGAAGTCGGGTATAGAGTATATGGTTTGGTTAGCCGACTGGTATACCCAGAACTCCGGCACAGAAGGTATAGGTTTCTTCCAGATTGGTGGTGGTATAGCAGGCGACTTCCCGATATGTGTTGTGCCGATGCTGCACCAGGATCTGGAGCGCGACAACGTTCCGTACTGGAGCTACTTCTGTCAGATCAGCGATTCTACTACCAGCTACGGTTCATACTCCGGAGCGGTGCCGAATGAAAAAATTACCTGGGGAAAACTCAGTATCGAAACACCGAAGTATATCATTGAATCAGACGCTACCATTGTAGCTCCGCTGATCTTTGCATATATACTCGAATGGTAAAATAAAAGCTAAATTAAAGTATATAGTAGCAAGGCACGAGACTATACCGTCTTACGTCTTGCTACTTTTGTCTTACGTCTATTATGAATCTCGATCTTTTACTTCAGTCTGAAATACAGAAAGCGGTTACAGCCGTATTCAACCAAACGGTAGAGAACCTGCAACTGCAGGCTACCAATGCCGAGTTTGAAGGAACGCATACATTGGTATGTTTTCCGTTAACCAAGCTGTCGCGAAAAGGGCCGGAAGAAACGGCACGCATGGTTGGTGAATACCTCGTTGCACATTCGGCTGTTATCAGCAAGTATAATGTTGTAAAAGGATTTCTGAATCTCTCGCTTCACGATAGTATATGGGTGGAAGCATTGCATGCTATATCGGCTGATCCGAACTACGGACAGATCCCTTACAACGGACAAGAAATCATGATCGAGTATTCATCACCGAATACAAACAAGCCACTGCACTTAGGACACCTGCGAAATAACTTCCTC
The DNA here is from genome assembly GCA_946480685.1 of uncultured Flammeovirgaceae bacterium. The sequence goes on from CAMLLI010000509.1 coordinate 2,964, forward strand.
GGCTATAGCGTAAGCGAAATATATAAAGCCAATGGTTATAACGTACACAAAGTACAGATCATCAACGACCGTGGCATACACATCTGCAAATCGATGGCTGCGTGGAAACTTTTCGGAAACGGTGAGACACCACAAAGCAGCGGTATAAAAGGTGATCATTTGGTGGGTAAGTATTATGTGATCTTTGATAAGACTTACAAAGCTCAGATCAGTGAACTTATCGCTCAGGGATTGAGTGAAGATGAAGCGGGAAAACAGGCACCGATTATGGTGTTAGCATCGGAGATGCTGCGTAAATGGGAGCAAAAAGATACCGAGACTGTTGAACTCTGGAAGATGATGAACAGCTGGGTATACGAGGGATTTGATGCGACCTATAAACGCATGGGCGTTGATTTCGAGAAATTATACTTTGAGTCTGACACCTACCTGCTCGGAAAAGAACTGGTGATGCAGGGATTGGAGAAAGGTATATTCTTCAGAAAAGAAGATGGCTCTGTATGGGTTGATCTTACTTCCGATGGCCTCGACCAGAAAGTATTACTTCGTGCCGATGGTACTTCAGTATACATGACGCAGGACATCGGTACGGCTATATTACGATTCACCGACTTCCCTAAAATATCCGGGCAAGTATATACTGTTGGAAATGAACAGGAATATCACTTCAAAGTATTATTCCTCATTCTGAATAAACTCGGATATGATTGGGCGAAGCGTTGCTTCCATTTGTCGTACGGCATGGTTGATCTTCCTACTGGCAAAATGAAATCACGCGAAGGCACCGTTGTAGATGCTGACGACCTGATGCAGGAGATGCACGATGAAGCCGAAAAGCAAACACGTGAGCTTGGCAAACTGGAAGGCGTAAGTGAAGCAGAGGCACAGGCACTGTTCGAAATGATTGGTCTTGGTGCTCTGAAGTTCTTCCTTTTGAAAGTTGATCCGAAGAAGCGTATGTTGTTCGATCCGAATGAATCCATACAATTACAAGGTTTCACCGGACCGTTCATTCAATATACTCACGCGCGTATCAAAGCTATCGTGCGCAAAGCAGAAAGTCTCGGTATACAAGTGAGCCCGCAAGATCTGCGAGCTGTAACAACACTCGAGCCCGCAGAGCGCGATGCCCTATATTTGATCAGCTCATTCGAAAATAAAATCAGGGAAGCTGCTAAAGACTATTCACCTGCAGTTATAGCCAACTATGCATTCGAATTGGCAAAGGCATACAACCAATTCTACCAAAGCATCCCGATCTTCAACGAAGAAGATAAAGCTAAGTTGAAATTAAGAATCGCGCTATCGCACACCGTAGCACGTATCATCAAACGCTCTATGAAACTCCTCGGCATCGAAGTTCCCGAGCGCATGTAACGAGGAAAAATTGGAATATTGGAAAATTAAGAAGATTGAAAGATTAAAGACACTCCTAATTTTCCAATCTTCTTAATCTTACAATTTTTCAATATTC
>CAMLLI010000510.1 GCA_946480685.1 uncultured Flammeovirgaceae bacterium
GACCATAGTGTTTAATCCAATATTCGCTCACGTATTCAGCATCGTGCATTACCACAGCACGCTGGCGCATGTTGTCGTTATAGCCTTTCTCCATGCCGTCCAGTTTCAGACTGTATCCTTTGCTGCCCACATAGGTTTCAGCCGTTACATAAAACCCGAGGCTGCTTTGGTTGGAGTGAACCGTGTTGGAAAATGATTTGGCAATGTCTTCACCGGTGTTTTTTCCGTGGCTCACATACGTGAAGAATTTTACGATATGGTGCTCAAGATCAATGGTATAGAAGCGCTTCTCCGTGCTTGGCTTGGTGAAATCAATAATGGACAGCAGGTTTTTCTCATTGAGTTTTCCCTGCATGCGCAAGGTATAGTAGCCGATCACGGCATATTTGAAAACCTTGTACGACAAGTTATACTTCTCAAGTCCGATGGACGTATAGAGTGTTTGCAGGGAGTCATCAAATACAACCGCGGCATCAACATGTGTAGCAGTTGTGTTGTCGATAGAATCGGCAACCGTGGTGATGTTTGCAGTGTGGAGAAGGGTAATTTTGTCGGGCTGAGCAGGTGTCGCTGAGTAAAGACTCAGCAACAGGTATAGTACATACGTCATTCTTAAGAGGGGTTATTTTGATACTACAAAACAATCATGAAAGGCAGCCTTAAAAAAATCAACAAAAAGTGAAAAAGTACACCTGAGCTAAATTGGAAGGCTCCAATCGATTTTCTCACGACAAGAGATTTTTAAGTATACAATATCAAGGCACCTTATTTCCAGAAACCTTCTGTGGAATAATTGATATTTCGATAAAGTGAGCTATGTTAGAGGTAATATGCCTGAATCAGACACGAAGCGTTGCTTTGGGCAGTTTAAGTTTGTCTCATTAAATTGTTTGACATGACCCTAAAACCATCCTTTACTGAGAAGAAGTATATCGTTACGCTCATCTTTGTTACATCACTCTTCATGTTATGGGGCATTGCCATTACCATGGGCGATGTGCTGAACAAGCATTTTCAGAATGTGTTGAACGTGTCCAAATCAGAATCTGGACTTGTCCAGTTCTCGATCTTCGGTGCATATGCAGTGATGGGGATCCCGGCTGGTTTGTTCATGAAAAGATTCGGCTATAAGAATGGTGTGTTGCTCGGGTTGTTCCTGTACGCTACCGGGGCGTTTCTGTTTATACCGGCAGCGAACGCAGAGTCATTCACATTCTTTCGCGGTGCACTCTTTATACTTGCGTGCGGCCTGGCCACACTTGAGACAGTGGCACACCCGTTCGTGGCTTCGCTGGGAGATCAACGTACGAGTGATCAGCGTATCAACTTTGCACAATCGTTTAATGGATTGGGAGCGGTGATCGGACCGTTGCTCGGTGGCTTTTTCATTTTGCGAGCAGGACAAGACTATACGAATGAGCTTGACTCGGTTAAGTTTCTGTACATGGCGATCGGCACCGTTATTACCGTTATCGGGTTGTCGTTTCTGGTGGTAAAAGTTCCACCGCTTTCAGACCCGCACGATGCTGACGATCACAGCACAACAGCAACCACGCCAAAGAAAAAGTTATTTCAGCACCGTCACTTTGTATGGGCTGCTATCACGCAATTCTTTAACGTAGCCGCACAAGGTGGTACATGGGCGTACTTTATTAATTATAGTGTGGAGATCAATCCCGGCATGACAGATGAACGAGGTGCTTACTTCTTTTCATTAAGTATGGTGATGATGATGGCCGGTCGATTCCTGTCAACGTTCCTGATGCGTTTCATCGCACCTAACAAACTGCTTTCTATTTATGCAGTTGCCAATATTATACTCTGCATTATCATCGCGCAGAGCTGGGGCACTGTTTCATTTGTATCGCTTATCATGTTGAACTTCTTTTTCAGCATTATGTTCCCGACCATCTTCAGCCTTGGCTTAAAAGACATGGGTAAATATACTCAGCAGGCTTCATCCTATATTGTAATGGGTGTAGTAGGCGGTGCGTTGTTTCCACCGATCATGGGCATTGTTGCCAATAAAAGCGTTGCCGCTGCATACTACTTGCCGATCATCTGCTACTCGGTAATTTTCGTGTATGGATTTGCACTTTATAAAGTGAAGAAATAAACAAAGTATATAATATATGATCAAGCCCTGCGTGAACAACGCGGGCTTTCTTTTTTATACACATCTGGGGAATTACTTGGACACTGCTCTGCTAAAACTGAATCGATATCATTGAACCGTCTGAAATATACTTTGCATCGGCATTGGCGCTGATTTTTAGTATTCACCTCGTCACATAAACAGAAAGGATGGATTCTATTTTCACAACAGAAGGGCTCGTGAGTCTCTTAACGCTTACATTCCTGGAAATTGTTTTAGGTATCGATAACGTTGTATTCATTTCAATTTTGTCCGGGCGACTGCCGCAGGCACAGCAGAACAAAGCGCGTGTGCTCGGAATCGGTATAGCACTGGTAGCACGTATTATCTTGTTGATGGGCGTAAGCTGGCTGATCGGTTTGCAAAAGCCTATATTGACTATAAATCAATTCAGTCTCAGTTACCGCGATATAATTCTCATTGTCGGTGGACTCTTCTTGATTGGTAAGAGTGTATCCGAAATTCACGCGAAACTGGAAGGAGCAGAACATGCCGAGAATAAACCACGCGTACTAAGTCTGCGTTCGGCCATCATCCAAATCGTGCTCATCGATCTTATATTCTCACTCGACTCCATTCTTACCGCGATAGGCCTGGTTGAGAATGTTGTCATTATTGTTATTGCTATTGTGATATCGCTGGCCGTGATGTTATTCTTCGCGCGTGGCATCAGTGATTTTATACAACGGCATCCGGCTATGAAGTTGCTGGCGCTTGCATTCCTGGTCATGATCGGAACGCTGCTGGTAGTAGAAGGCTTCCATGTACATGTGCCGCGTGGCTATATATACTTCTCCATGGCGTTCGCTATCATTATTGAAGTGCTGAACATGAAGATCAGGAAGAATACATCCGTTATACCGGGTGATAAAAAGATCAATGTGAAAAATACGATCCGGTAAACCTCATATTTTTAATCGCATGATAAAAACTCCTATACAGGTTATAGCGTTGCTGGCTGTGGTGTTCTGCTCATCCTGTAACAATCGCAGTCAGGATTCAGAAAAGGCGTCTACCGATACCGTTGTAAGTACTGCGGGGAAAACCGTAGCGTTACCGGAGCCGCATGCAACGGAGTCGGTGAAGAACTATAGCAAAGCGGTGGGCTGGCCGATCGGCACAACACCCGTTGCGCCTGCAGGCTTTGAAGTAACCAAGTTTGCAGATCAGTTGCAGAACCCGCGCTGGATCTATGTAGCACCGAACGGAGATATATTTGTAGCGGAGGCCAATACCGAATCCAAAGGAGCTGCTAAAATCAAAGATGAAGTTACCGGTAAAGCTGAATCACAAAATTTAGGACAGAGCGCAAATCGCATTACGCTGTTGCGCGACACCAATAAAGATGGTATACCAGAGGTACGCTCGGTTTTTCTTGACAATCTCAATCAACCCTTCGGTATGCTCATCCTCAATAATTATTTCTATGTAGCCAATACCGATGGACTCTGGCGCTTCCCGTATAAGACAGGTGCTACTTCGCTGAAGGGAAAAGGAGAGATGATTGTGCCATTACCGGCCGGTGGCTATAATAATCACTGGACACGAAATGTTGTTGCGAATAGCGATAATACCAAACTATATATAGCGGTAGGCTCCGGCAGTAACAATGGTGAAAATGGTATGGAGTATGAATTCAGAAGAGCAAATATACTCGAGGTAAATCCGGATGGAACCGGACTTCGGATATATGCCAGCGGACTTCGTAACCCGGTAGGTATAGATTGGCAGCCAGGCACAAATATACTATGGACTGCCGTAAATGAACGTGATAACCTCGGGGATGGTCTCGTTCCCGACTACGCAACAAGTGTGAAGGAGGGAGGCTTTTACGGATGGCCCTATACTTACTTCGGTAATCACGATGATCCCGATGTTGACATGCCGTTACCCGACTCCATCAAGAATGTAATTGTGCCGGATGTAACGTTGGATGCACACTCCGCTTCCCTTGGATTTACATTCTATGATGCAAAAACATTTCCATCAAAGTATCACAACGGAGCATTTATAGGACAACATGGTTCATGGAACAGTTCGAAATTTACCGGTTATAAAGTTGTATTTATACCTTTCGATAATAACAGGCCAGGTACTCCGGAAGATTTTCTTACAGGCTTTATAAAAGATGAAAGCACCAAGGAAGTATACGGTCGGCCCGTAGGTGTAACGGTTGCATCCGATGGCGCGCTACTCGTAGCCGATGATGCAGCGAATACCATCTGGCGCGTACAGGCCGTGAGTGCCGCTGATTAAAATTCAAATCGCACAAAAGCCCA
>CAMLLI010000511.1 GCA_946480685.1 uncultured Flammeovirgaceae bacterium
AACAAGGCGGTCTCCCTTCATCATACCTCAATGTTATACTGATCGGTATGATAATCATCCTTATACTCCTTCTGGTTGTATTAGGATTCCTGGTATCAGCACTGAAGCGCTTCCTTGATCAGAAGACACTTAGTGAAGAAGATGAAGATGTTGTAAACCCGACTGTAACAACAGGTTCAATTTTCAAAAGCCGCGGTTTTGTATTTGTAGTTGTATTCGTAACGGCTGCACTTGGTTTCAAAGCGGTAATTAACGGACTATATTCTGTAGGTGTTCAGCAAGGTTATGCTCCGAAGCAGCCTATAGCTTTCTCGCACAAGATTCACGCAGGTCAATATGAGATCGACTGTAAATACTGTCACGTAGGTGTAATGAAAGGCAAGAGTGCCACCATTCCTTCTGTGAACATTTGTATGAACTGTCACAACCAGATCAAGTCAGGTACACTGACGGGTGATTCTGAGATTGGTAAAATTGTAAAGGCGTATGAAACGAACAAACCAATTGAGTGGGTTCGTATACACAACCTTCCTGACCTCGCGTACTTCAACCACTCACAACACGTGAATGTGGCTGGTGTTGAATGTCAGACTTGCCACGGTCCGATTGAGACTATGGATGTAGTTCGTCAGCACTCCCTGTTAACAATGGGCTGGTGTATAGATTGTCACCGCAAAACAGATGTTAACACAAAAGGCAATGCCTACTATGATAACCTGGTAGAGATTCACAACCAGAGCAAGAAGACACCAATGAAAGTAGAAGACATCGGTGGACTTGAATGTTCAAAGTGTCACTACTAAGAAAACAATTAAGAATAAGAATTAACTGATAACGGATAACGATTCACTGTAAAATGGAAGAATCAAAAAAGGTATACTGGAAAGGCATTGAGCAACTGGCAAACAATCCAGAGTTTGTGAAAAATGCTCATCACGAATTTGCTCAGCCTGGTCCGGAAGAAGACCTGGGACATTCACGCAGGGATTTTTTGAAGATGATGGGCTTTGGCGTTTCTGCCGTTGCATTGGCTGCTTGTGAGGCACCTATCCGAAAAGCTATTCCTTATGTTAACAAGCCGGTAGATATAGATCCGAGCTTACCGAACTACTACGCTTCATCCTATATTAATGGTGGTGACTACTGCAGTATTGTTGTAAAAACACGCGAAGGTCGCCCGATCAAGATAGAAGGTAACGCACTGTCCAACGTAACAAAAGGTGGTGTAAGTGCACAGGTAGAAGCATCTGTACTTTCATTATATGACAACGCCCGCCTTCGTGGCCCGAAGGTTGGAAAAGATAAAATCAGCTGGGAAGATCTCGACAGACAAGTAATTGCAAAACTGAATGAGATTTCCGGTAAAGGTGGACAAATCAGAATCGTTAGTAACACGATATTAAGTCCAAGCACAAAAGCTGCTATTGAAAAATTCAAAGCAACGTACGCTTCAACACAACACGTTCAGTATGATCAGACATCTTCATACGGAATTGTAAAAGCAAACGAAGAATCTTTTGGTGCAGCCGTTGTACCTTCTTATGATTTCAGCAAAGCAAAAGTTATCGTAAGCGTAGCTGCTGATTTCATTGGTAGCTGGATTTCTCCTATAGAATTCACAAAACAATATGCATTAACCCGCGAGGTTACAGAAGACAAACGCGATATGTCTCGCCACTATCAGTTTGAATCTATACTCTCGATCACCGGTGCTAACGCAGACTACAGAACCCAAATCAAACCTTCTGAAGAAGGCGCTGTAGTTATTCAATTATATAATTTACTCGCAGGTAAAGCAGGACGTCCTACAGTAAGTGGTGGCGTTGAGAAAGCTAACATTGCGAAAGCAGCAGAAGAACTTTGGGCTAACCGTGGTAACGCACTGGTAGTAGCGGGTTCTAACGACAAAGCAATTCAGGTGATCGTCAACGCGATCAACGATATACTGGGAAGCTATGGCTCGACTATCGATCTGAACACTCCGGTAAATTTCCGCCAGGGTGACGATGTAGCGATGTCTAACTTCGTAAATGAATTGGAAGCAGGAAAGATCGGAGCGGTTATTTTCTATAACTGTAACCCGGTATATGATTTCCCTGCGGGCGACAAGATAGCAGCAGCATTGAAGAATGTTGAGCTCTCTGTTGCTACAAGCTATAAAGAAGATGAAACCGGAACACTGGCCAAGTATATGGCTCCGGATCATCACTTCCTCGAAGCGTGGAACGATGCAGAGCCTAAGAAGAATTTCTTCAGCTTGGGTCAGCCGACAATCACACCAATTTTCAAATCACGCGCAGCACAGGAGAGCTTACTCGTGTGGGCGAATGAGCCGAAAGCTGATTACTTTGAATTTGTAAAAAATAACTGGAGAACCTGGTTCTATAAAGATCAGACGTTCGACTTCCAGAGCTTCTGGGATAAATGCCTGTACGATGGTGTGTACGAACTGCCGGCAACTGCTGCTGCAGTTGCAACCTTCGCAGGTAATGTAAGTGCTGCCGCTGATGCGATTGCAAGCAACTACAAAGCAGGTGCGTGGGAACTGGTGATCTACGAAAGTGGTAACATCGGCAATGGTTCACAAGCCAACAACCCGTTACTGCAAGAGCTTCCGGATCCTATCACAAAAGCTACATGGGATCACTATGTAACGGTTGCTCCGAAAGATGCTAAAGACATCAACTTCTCTGAAAGTGTAACAAAGTATGCAACGATAACTTTCAACGGTAAAACTGTAAAACTTCCAATGCTTGTTCAGCCAGGTCAGACTCCTGGTACAATAGGTATACCGGTAGGTTACGGACGTACCAAAGCTGGTAAAGTTGCTGATAACATCGGACAGAATATATACCCGTTCGTTGCTCTTGTAAATGGTTCATTAAGCTATAGCGCTACGGTAACCTTTACACCAACAACAGAAACATATCAGATCGCACAAACACAAACTCACAACACCTATATGGGCCGTGAGACTGTAGTGCAGGAAACTTTACTGTCTGAGTATAAAGACAAAAATTGGGATCGTGATTTCCATCCGTCAGTAGCAACCTGGACAGATCCAGAACACAAAGTTGCTCCGGGCGAAATCTCATTGTGGAAAGGTCACGAGTATAACAACCACCACTGGGGAATGGCTATCGACCTGAACACCTGTACAGGTTGTGCAGCTTGCGTGGTGGCATGTAACGTAGAAAACAACGTAGCATTGGTAGGTCGCGAAGAGGTAATCAACCGCAGAGAAATGCACTGGTTACGCATCGACCGTTACTATAGCAGCGATGCTCCTGCTGATGATTGGAGAGGCGTAGAGATAGCTGCTGAGAATCCGGATGTAGTATTCCAGCCGATGCTGTGCCAGCACTGTAACAACGCACCTTGCGAAACAGTTTGTCCGGTAGCAGCAACTACACACAGCACAGAAGGTCTTAACCAAATGACCTACAACCGTTGTATCGGTACTCGTTACTGTGCAAACAACTGTCCATATAAAGTAAGACGTTTCAACTGGTTCAAATATCACGATAACCGTCAGTTCGAATCCGCTAACCCGGCAATGAACACAGACCTAGGTAAGATGGTATTGAACCCGGATGTAACAGTTCGTTCACGTGGTGTGATGGAGAAATGTTCATTCTGCGTGCAACGTATACAAGCTGGTAAACTCACTGCGAAGAAGGAGAGAAGACCATTGAAAGACGGAGAGGTGGTAACAGCATGTGCTGCAGCCTGCTCTACCGGAGCGATCGTATTCGGAGATATTAACAATCCGGAAAGTAAAGTATCGAAGCTTCTGAAAATCAGACCGATGGATGAGAAACATCCTCACCGCATCGACAAGATTGCAGACAACCCGCGTGCTTACCAGGTATTGGAAGAAATTGGTGTGAAACCAAACATCTGGTACCTCACGAAAGTAAGAAACAAGGACGCTGCAAAAGCGTAGTCTTTGAGCTGCAGGAATGAAAAATTAGCAGACAAAGAAGCTGAGAATACTCACAGACAATAACTTATAACGAATAACGGATAACTTTTTAGATAAATGCAAGTTACGTCATCAGTTCGCGATCCCCTGGTAACCGGCGGTAAAACGGTAAAAGATGTTTCGCACGATATCAGCCGACACGTAGAGAATAAGCCTCCAAGATCTTGGTGGTTGGCACTGGCTGTTTCGCTGGTTGTTTTTGCCTACGGATTTTACTGTGTTTGCACAGTACTGTGGCATGGGATAGGAGTATGGGGATTAAATAAAACAGTAGGTTGGGCATGGGATATCACCAACTTCGTATGGTGGGTTGGTATCGGTCACGCTGGTACCCTGATCTCTGCGATCCTCTTGCTGTTCCGCCAGGGATGGAGAACAGGGGTGAACAGGGCGGCTGAAGCGATGACCATCTTCGCCGTAATGTGTGCGGGTCAGTTCCCGATCT
>CAMLLI010000512.1 GCA_946480685.1 uncultured Flammeovirgaceae bacterium
CATCACAGCATTGTTCATGTTCATAACCATAAATGCCGGAGTCGGGTTTGCATCTGCAAAAATGGTAAAGCGTTTACCCATATAGCCGGGCACCTGTGCTGCCGCTGCAAACACGTTTACCACAAGCAAAAGCGTATATATAATTCTCATTGCTTTACTTTTTTCAATTGAAATAATGTATAGTATATATTGGATTGCAGCAGCGAATGTGTATCGCGCATTTTCATAGCGCGTACATCTACAAGTTCCAGTGCCTGTGTGCGTACGTTAAAGGCCAGTGCGAAATATAATGTTGAGCCCTTTGGTGTAAATGCCATGGTGCCCAACAAGGGGGCGATTGCCGGTGTAATAACAGAACCTGCTACGAGAAAGAATTTTCCTCTGCGCTTGCGTGTCATGGTAAATTCACCCATCCATACGAAGTGATCGGTTTTATAGGTGTCGGCCAGCGCGATGATCTCGTTATATATAGGGCTTACGCGGGCATCTTCGAAACGCATTTGTTCATCGATCCAGTCGTTGAGGATGCTGTTACTTTGCATCACGTTTACTCTCGCTGATGAAAGGTTGTTCGGGTTTATGATGTCGGCTTTCATGTTTAGTCGGCTGGCAGCATCCCATATTTTCTGATCGATCTGCGTGAGTACTTCCTCCGATTCAATATGGCGCATCTTCTGGCGCTTGCGCGTATCTATTTTCTTATACATCGGGTTTACTACTACAACCTTATCTACGTTGAGGAGTTTCTTCTCTTTTCTCTTCTTTTTCTTGCGGAATGAATTGCCATCACTGTCTTTTTTAGCAAGGGCAAGCTGCTTATCGAAGATCTCGAAAAAGGCTGCGTTGTTCTTAAATCCTGTAAAGGCGTGCTGCGTGTAGGGGTACCGTAAACTTGCTATTTCCTTATCACCTGCGTTGCGTAGAAATTTCTTGTCGAGATCATATTCCTCTTTGGCAAATGAACGAATCACATCGTTCAGCATAACGGCAATCTCACGGTTCTCAGGTTCTTCTTCCAGGCATTTATAGAGATGGCGTATGGCGAGCACACTAATCTCGTACGGTGACTGACGCTCGAAGAATATACCCAGCCGCTGCGGGTCGCCTGACCATTCCTGTTTCTTAAATTCAAAATGATCGTTGAGTACATCTTTCGACAGACCATACAACGCTTTGGCTACTGCCTGTTTCAGGTATGCTGATTTCGGATCTTCTTCCTGCAAACTGGTGGCCAGCAATATGGCATCGATGTGGCGGTGTTCCAGTAAGTACAAGCGGCACAGCTCAAAACGAGCAAGCTTACGATTCTTTTCAAATATAGTCTTGGCCAGTCGGAAATGCTTACCGCCTTTGGCATTGTGAAACTTAACAGCTATAGCTTCTCTGCGTTTGCGGATGTTGGGGTGCGAATAGAGTGTATCGTTGTAATCTTCTACAGCCTTTATCGGGTCTACCTTGCGCACAACCAGCGTATCGGGAAATATATACTTACCCGATTCATAATAACGCTTATTGAAATATACCCAGCTTAATGGCAGGTCGGCATACTTTAATACATTGAATACATTCTGGATAGAATCTTTGGTATATACCGATTTGTTATAGATCTCCGCTCCTTCCAGGTCGGCCTCCATTTCAAGTTCTTTGGAGAACGAGCTCTTGGCAAACATCTTGGCTTCGCGCGACAGCTTCCGATAATCTTTCGAACGATCGATGTCGATGTTGGTAACGTAACGGTTAATAACGTGTTTCTTCTGGTAGTGCACTACTTCGTGCGCCAGTACAAAGGCAAGTTGTGCTTCACTTTCCAGTCGCGCGAGCAAACCGAGGTTTACGAATATAATTCCGTTGTTGGTGGTAAATGCGTTTGGTATAGCAGACTTTACTGTATATACGCGAATCTTTCCCTGCAGCTCCGGGTAGGGCTTTAGTATCTCTGCGAGTACATCGGCTATATATAGTGTTATGTCATCGTTGAACAACACGTTACCGCTGGTAAGGAACTCATCGAGGCTGAATGTACTCTCGAGGTAGAATTTCTTTTTGTTCTTGCGGTCGCGCTTGTTTTTGGCGGCCGACATGTTGGTAACTTCTGTTGCAAACTTGCTTGCCGATAGTTCGGTAAAGTCTTTGGGAACGAGTCCCTGCGGAAGCAACGTTTTGTAGTGATTGAAGTCCTGTGCGTTGGTTAGTACACAACATGCTGCCACAAGGACAACTGCCAGATAGCGTCTCATAGGTAGATTAGAATCGGGTGCAAGTTTCTAACATTTTCGGTAACGCCCAACGGCCTCCCCTTACGATGTATGATTATTGATGTGTTTGCAGCGATTACTACTCCGGCAACATTGTGATCGAAAATTGTAGGTTGAGACATACCCCGATCGCTATGATTATACTGCTGCCGTATAAAACTGTAACCTTGCCAAAAATAATACAGCACGGGTTCGTCCGCGGAAATTAGGTGTATACTTGTTCATCGAGAAAAACACAACTGCATCGCTACTGGTCCGAGGCATTCTTCAAAAGAAGATAATTACCTGGACCAATGATGTAAGGGAAAACGAAGAAAGTACTGTGCATGCATAAAATGATTGAAAAGACATTCAGAAGCCTGCTACCTGCAACGCAGGAAGCGTGGTTTGAAAATCTGATCTACGGAATAAAAACAGATCAGCTACCGTTTCGATCGGTAATGGAAGATGAAAATACCAAGGCACTCTATCAACATATCATTGCCGATGACGATAGCACCTTCTTCACGAACATTCGAAGAGAAGCCACGCAGGTGTTGGTAAAAAATGTTATCCTGAAATTTCTGCACGAAGTCATAGAACGAAATGCATTACCGGACAGACTTGCGTTCGCGCATACGCCAACAACTATTTTAGTGTGGGCCGAGATTGATGACGACAACGAAGCTCTTGAAGACAACATCTTACTGGCCGAAACAAAAACCAATGCTTACGCGCGTCAGTTTGATTTAGCGATAGAAACGCTGATTGTCGAAAAAAGTGATCTGCTGCGTATACCCGATCATTACATCGCATTAAAAAGAAGCGCAGCGCGCTAGGCAATTACTGTACTATATAAATGCAGATGCCTGACGTGCTTTGTGCTACATCAGGCATCCCCCATACGTTTAAGTATGTTTCGTTATTGAAAATCTTAAAAGTTATTGTAGTCAGTGGCTGGTTAGGGGGTATATATTGGGAACGTAGTAGAAGTAAGGAGTAAGAAGCCAGGAGTAAGAAGTAAGAAAGTCCGGAAGTCGGGAAGTCCGAAAGTTGGGGAGGTCGGAAAGTAGTAGTGGAGTTGGTAGCTTTGTTTCCTGGGGTGCATGACTTGCCTGTGCTGTTTTTCTGTAACCAGCGGCCTCAAGCCAGCAGCTTTTCTCACAGCCCGCACCTCAAAGCTCGCAGCTATTTCACTATATTGCACACTACAGCTTATAACCACTACCCCTGCTTATGCCTGTTCTTCAACGTTATGTTTCCGTTGCGCTGCTTCGTGCAATGCTTGTTGTTCTTATGTTTACCGGCTTTGCCTTGTTTAAAGCAAATGCACAAGATCAGCAAAGAGAACGTGCTCGCGTGGATAAATATAAAGCCAAACTTCGCGAGGCGGATAGCCTTAACGTTGAGCGTAAACGTAATGTTGTGAAAACTGATCTACTCGGATTTATGGCGGGCTACTACAATGTTACTTTCGAACGACTCGCCCGCACCGCTCCGCGCAGTATACTCGGTACTATTGAGTATGCTAATTTTAAATATGAAGAATTCGACTTCAAGGGTATATCATTCATGCCGGCACTACGCTACTATATATTAAAGAAACGTGTACCTCCTGCCGGACTTTATGCTGAACCGTTTCTGATCTACTCCGATTACAAAGTATACGACAACAACCAAATGATTGGTGCTCACATTGATCAGTTAGGCGGTGGTCTGCACGGTGGATACCAATGGGTAATTGCCGATAAAATTACCATTGACTGTTTCCTCGGCGGTGTATATGTAGAGACGTCTGTTAAAGGCGGCTATGTTAGTCAGGAAGCCATTCGTTCGTTTCAGGTTGTAGCCGGTGTCAATGCCGGTATACGTTTTTGATTTGTCGTACTTCACCCGTTAGTATGTCGTTATTGCACCTGCTGGGTTCGGTAGGGCTGCTGTATCTTCGTGTAAATAAAATCCAGAAACACAAAGGTCCACAAAGAAGGCACGGAGGAACACAGAGAGTATATATACTGTACGGCAAGCGGAGTAAAAGAGTCCGGAAGTCCGAAAGTTGGGAAAGTCCGGAAGCCAGCAGCTTGAAGCCAGTAGCTGTCTCTCGCGCCTCGAAGCTCAAAACTCACAGCTAAACTATACCGACATGCAAAAAATAATCCCCTTCCTCTGGTTCAACAGCGAGGCTGAAGAAGCA
>CAMLLI010000513.1 GCA_946480685.1 uncultured Flammeovirgaceae bacterium
GATGTTCAACATTCCCCACATGGAACTCCGTTACTGGTATATATGGAAGTCTTATTACCGGTAACGCAGTTATCGTAAAGCCGCATCCCGGAGCAATTTTACCAATTGCAATTGTAGTTGCCGAAATACAAAAAGTGTTCTCTGAAAACAATATAGATCCATCGGTTTGCCAGTTAGCCGTAGATACGGTTGGTAAAACCATTACGAAAGACCTTGCAGAACATCCGGAAATAAAGCTGATCGATTTCACTGGCAATTCCACGTTTGGCAGTTACCTGGAAACGCTGCCGGGCAAAATTGTATTTACAGAAAAAACTGGTGTTAATTCTGTTATACTTGACTCTGTAGAAGACGTTGATAAGGTCGCAGCGAACCTTGCCTTTTCAGTCGCTTTATATAGCGGACAGATGTGCACGGCCCCGCAGAATTTTTATATACCCGAAAGCGGAATAAAAACATCCAGCGGTATAGTTTCGTTTAATGAATTTGCTCAGAAACTTGCTGACCAGGTAAATGCTATAGCCGACAACCCGAAAGCAGGGCCGTTTGTACTAGGTGCCGTACAAAATAAGAAGACATGTGAGCGCGTTACTGATGCCGAAAAACTTCCGGGTAAAGTATGGCTGAAGTCTCGCACATTTGAGAACCCGATGTTCAAGAATGCACGAGTAGCCACACCTGTACTTATAGAAGTAGATGCATCGAAGAAAGATATATTCAGCAAAGAATTATTCGGACCGATTGCTCTACTCATCAAAACAAAAAGCACCGATCAAAGTATAGAACTGGCACAGGAGATGGCGCTGAAGCATGGCGCTATATCTTGCGGAGCCTATACTACCGATGAAAAAGTAAAAGAGAAGATTGCTGATGAAATGTCGCTCGCGGCTACACCGGTATCGTTTAACCTGGTTGGAGGTATATATGTAAACCAACATGCCGCGTTTTCTGATTTCCACGTAACCGGAGGCAATCCTGCGGGCAATGCATCATTCACTAATCCTGAATATGTTACCAAACGTTTTACGTGGGTTGGTTTGCGTGAGCCGGTAAAGATTGGATGATTTATACTATATTTGAGAAACAATGAATAAGTCATCAAACAAATTAAACGTTATGCGATTAGAAGAAAAAGTCGATCAGCTTGCCGAGTTAATGGCTGATTTAATACCGACTGTTGATAAGTTAGCTCAGTCTCAAACCAAACTCGAACGTACTGTAAGTCACATTGAAGTAGTTTTGGATCGACAGACAAAGATTCAGGAACGCATTCATACTGAAATGTCAGAAATGCGACTCTCCAACATGAAACTAGCTGGCGCCATAGAAAAACTCACCAAGAAAATTGATCGTGTAGATGAGTTTGACAAGCGTCTGAAACGAATAGAAAAGATCGTGTTAAAATAACGATCACTCCAGCCACACTGATTTAATTCTCCACACACGCATATCAGTTTCGGCAGTGCCGCCCTCTGCGAATTGTTGCAAGCTATATTCCGATGAAGTCGGGAAGATCTGATCGGTAATAACCTGTTCTCCATCGTTGATGAATACCTCAACGATGGAGTTATCTACAAACACCTGCAACTTCAGTTTACCATTCTGCAATTTAACCGGGGCACGATCTACACTCGGGAAATTACTATGAAAGGATACATTGCCTGACTTTGTTCGATCGATATATACTTCTTGCAGGCTCTTATCGTAACCAATAATCGTTTCTTCATTCTCTCCGGTTACGATCTTAAAACCAAACTTCGTGGCGGTACCTGTAGTATAGGTGTAATTTACTTCAAAACTTTTTCCCGGAAACACTTTGCCGGGTGGCGTATATTTTACACTGTCATCACGGATCGCAGTCAATTCCTTAACCGGTTTCTGAATCACGCGATAGCCATAGGCTGTGTTTTTCAGATATAGTTCACGCGGCAACGTCATAGCACTTCGCCACGGCTCGGTAGGTATATCTTGTGCGTAAGCCCAGTTGTTAGCCCACCCTAACAGGATAATGCGACCATCACTCTTCGGCATGTTATTGAACGTAACGGCAGCATAAAAATCCTTACCATACTCAAGATATAGCGGATACTGTTTAAGATACTCGGGCGTAAATTTCTGACCATCAAAACTACCTACGAAGTATTGCATGCCTACAAAGGTCGGTCCTTGCGGATGAGAGTTCGAAATCAAGAGCACCCATTTTTTTCTGGCAGGATTATCAAGCAACGGTACCTCTATCAAGTCCGGACACTCCCATATTTTTGCCGTATCCCCCAGCGGACCGAACTCACTTAACAGTTTCCATTCCTTCAGATTTTTTGATTCGTAAAACTGCGCTTTGAATTTATCAGGTACCACTACTGTCATTACCCATTTCTTTTCAGGCTCATACCAAAACACTTTTGGATCGCGGAAGTCTTTCAACTTTTTATCGAGAACAGGATTATCCGTATAGCGAGTAAATGTTCTACCACGATCGTTACTATAGGCAATACTTTGATGCTGCGTTATCTGTTGACTATTACGATGCACATGCGAGGTATATATGGCCACGATGCCACCTTTTCCATTCGAAAAAAATCCACTCGTGTTATTAATGTCTGCTACTGCGCTTCCGGAAAAGATCATGATGCTATCACCTGATGCTTTATCCGTATATTCAGTAATAGCTACCGGCAAATGTTCCCAGTGAAGCAAATCATTACTTACCGCGTGCCCCCAACTCATGTGACCCCATTTATTACCGAAGGGATTATACTGATAGAACAAGTGATACTCACCCTCAAAGTACAACAATCCATTCGGGTCGTTCGTCCAGTTATGATCGGGAGAAAAGTGAAAAGCAGGTCTGTATCGTTCGGTATATTTAGTTTTAACGGTATCGGTCACAACCGTTGCCTGTGATTCCACTGGAGGCTTTATCGTACAGGATGCTGTTAAAATCAAAACAACGGCATAAATAATATACTTGTGCATAGGTCCTTCGTTTGGGTGCGAGAAGAAAGATACAACAGTACAACTGATTATTCAATGGGCGGAAGACGCGACAACAGTGTTATAGCTTTATCTCGTGTATACGAACGGTTCACTTGTTTCAACGCTTCAACGTTCTTTTTATATTTTTCTTCCGTCAGCAGTTGTTGCAATTTACGATGAATATCGCTCGCCGAGTCTGTCTTCATATCACCACGCAAACCAAGCTCATGATATACTACGCGTGTTGAGTTGCCGGGTGGGTCCATTACCGATTCACCGGGATATACCAGCATCGGCACCGCCTGATCGATTGCTTCCTTGATCGAATTCAATCCGCCATGCGTTATAAAAACATCTGCATATTGCAGCACGTCCAGTTGCGGAACATAGGGAAGTATATATACATCATCGCTATTGCATGAAACACGACTTGTATCAAGACTTGTTGCCAACAGGAGAACAACATTCAAACCTTCCTGTGCAACAATCAAATTCTTTATAAACGAAAGAAAAGTTGGTGCATCGTCAATAGGCACGGTACCAAAGGCGCAGTAAACAAGTTTTTTACCAACCGCTTTCTTCGCTACAATCGCAGATCTTACAGAAGCATAAGCATCATTACCAGCTTCACTTCGTTTATAATCAACCTGAAAGCCTACGTAATGTTGATTGGGATATATACCGACTTCCTTAAAATCAAACTCACGCGGCAGAAAAATAAATTCTTGCAAACCATTGAGCACTAATCCGTAAAATCGTTGTTGTGCAGCTATGTAGCGATCGGGTATATTATTTTTACGGACCCTCCGCTGAATAATCGTCTCGTCATCCATCCCCAGAAAGCGAAGTTTCTGCTTCCACAAGCGGTTTCGTTTTTTCTGTTTTAATAAATTTATCTCGCGCGTTATACCTGCCTGATCATCCGGAAAGACCAGACTATTCACAGGAGGAAAATTATCGGTCAGCACAGATGTTAACATCGCATGCACTAATGCCAGCCGTATCTTTCGCGCTTTTAGCAATGGATATAGCACTATGAAATCTGTAGTCTGGTGTGTATCGAGCAGAATTATATCGGGCTCAAATGTATCGACCAACCGAGTAAGTTCCTGTTCGCGCTTTATATATAGCGCATCACTCCAGCGATCTTTCAACGCATGAAGATATACCGGCTTGCGTTTTTGCTGCTCGCACATCCACTCTTCGAGTCCTAATCCAAACGGAACAGTCTTTAACGGGTAATATGAGAATCCCTGGGAAGTTATATACTTATAAAAGAACTGCACACCGGCAAAAATCACTTCATGTGACTGCCGCAGCGTGCGAGCCAAATGAAAGCACGGATTAAAATGTCCTTTACCGTGATAGCAGAGAAATAGATAGCGGGCCATGAATGAAAGAGTCCGAAAGTCCGGAAGTTAGAAAAGTCCGGAAGTTAAAATAGACCGAAA
>CAMLLI010000514.1 GCA_946480685.1 uncultured Flammeovirgaceae bacterium
GCATCCACCGGATTGGACAATGCAGCTTTGAGGGATTGGCCGCTTACTACCAGCAGTGCAATCAGAAACACAAGTATACCGGGTACAGCAAACATCCACCAATGGAGGTCGATGTGATATGCAAATGTAGTGAGCCACTGTCCCACGAAGTAATAGGTTAACGGTATGGCTACCAGCAGCGCGATCGCGATGAGCCACACAAATTCCCGTGCGATTAGCAAGAGCACACTGGAGACACTGGCCCCAAGTACTTTGCGAATACCAATCTCTTTCGTTCGTCTGGTTACGCTTTGAGATGCTAGCCCTAAGACACCCAGTAATACAATAAATAACATCAGTACCGTAGCAACACCAGCGGCTTTCTTCATTTGTATTTCGGTCTTATATAGTCTCTGGAGGTTCTGATCCATAAAGGCGTACTCAAACGGGTCATTGGGGAAAACTTCTTTCCAGCGTTGCTCCAATGCTTCTATAGACTGCGCTATATTTCCAGGCTGCAGCCGGAAAGAAAAGTAACGGAAAGCCGGGAATAAAGTATTGCGTGTGTTCATAAACACCAGCGGCTTTACCTGCTGGTGCAGCGAGAAGAAATTAAAATCCTTTACAACGCCTGCAACCCGAAATGCGATGGGTACACCTTTCATCTGGATTTTATCACCAACCTGTACCTGAAGTGCTTTCTGTGCCGACTCGTTAATTACCATATCATCTGGTTGTTGTACTTGCCCTTTCGGCTGAAAGAATGTACCGGCCAGCATGTTAAACTGATAGGTATCGCGATAGTCTTCATCTGCCATTAATATAGGCATACCTACTCCTTCCTCCGTTTGCTTTCCCTGCCGGTATAGTTCCGCTACAACACCAAAGTTACCATTGGGTATATCCCACGAGAGACTTACCGATTGCACCGATGGCAATTGCTGAAACTGTACTTTAGCTGCATCCATCCGGTTAAAACCTTCGGGTGTCCAATCGCGTGGCACCGATGAGACTGTTACAACGGTTGACTTGTCATAGCCCAGATCTTTTTCAAGAAAGTATGATACCTGTTGTGTAATAATGATGGCTGCTGTAAATACACCAATAGCCAGCAGGAACTGTATACTGATCAGCGAACGCGATAACGCTATATTTCCTTTGCCGGCTTTCAATTTACCTTTAAGCGACTCCAGTGTTTTATACGAAGCCAGAAAAAATGCAGGATATATACCGGCTGCTATACCGGTAGCGAGCATAACAGCACTTATAAACAACCAATAGGACAAAGGGAATTCAATGACCGATGGCAACGGAGTACTTACTATATTCCCGGCATAGGTACGCAGCAATTCATATACTCCCAACGACAAAACCGTAGCAGCCAAAGTCATCACCAGCGACTCGCAGAGGAATTGTGTTGTTACCTGTTCGCGGATGCCGCCTATAGCTTTTCGTACACCGATCTCCTTCAATCGCACATTTGAATTACCAATCGTGATATTTATAAAATTGATAACGGCCAGCAGTAAAATAAAAATTCCTATCACTGACAATGTTATTACCAGTTTTCTTACCAAACCGTTATTGGACACCAGGTGATAATCACTCAATCCATCAATAGCCATTTTCAAATTACTCTGTGTGTTGTCAGGAGCTTTGGTTTTCAACAGTGTCGTAAACGCTTTTATGATCGCATCTTCAGAGGCCGTTGGTGTTCTGCGGATGTAGCTTATCATTTGCACACCTGTCCATGCTTCGGGATCAAAGCCGTTGAAATCTTTGAGACTATGAATCGGCAGAAACACCTGGGCGTTCATGTCCATCAGGTTCGTTACGGTATTAGGTTTCCAGTCTTCCAGTACCCCGGTAACCGTATATTGTTGATCTCCATTTTTCTCGGTGGCAAGCGTGAGCATCTCTCCTACTACATCGGTCCTGTCAAAATACTGCTTCGCTACTTTCGCAGTAATAACAACAGAGCGTGGTTCATTAAGTGCAGTAGCCGGATCGCCATGCAGCAGCGGGAATCCGAACATGGAGAGAAAGGTAGAATCACCTATGAGACTTTGAACGCGAAAATGTTTATCATCTTTTGATATCGTGATGTTACGATCACTGCAGCGATAAAAATTCTCCACCAGTGTCGGGTATTCTTGTTTGATGAGGCGTGCCAGTGGTGATGGCGAGAACAGCGGAACCTGGTTGGCAGCTTCCAGGTTGTTACTGCGCATCAAATATAGTCTGTCAACGGCAGTCAGTTGCTGGTTAGTCTGTAGCTCACCTGCTATAAATATACCGATCAGCAAGGCAAATGAAATGCCCATGGTAAGTCCGAAGATATTGATGGCAGAGTATACTTTGCGTTTCGCCATCGAGCGTATCATGATCTTAAAATAATTGAGGAACATATATCCTTTTATTAAGCGTATTGAGAATCGGTTTCGAAGTAAAATACCCGGACGAAAAAAACATATCACATTCCACATGAGCCTCCGGTTGGCTATTTTATTTCCGACAGCCGCCACATCTTCATCGTACTGCTCAAGCAGATCGCCTTCAATACCTTCGTACAGGTAAGCCGGACAAAACCATTGAAGCACGCGCAGCCAGGCTACGGGTGTTTTTGTTGTCGCGTGCTCTATATCTTTACTCATACTTCAATGAATCCGCAGGATTAACACGTGCTGCCTTTACAGCGTGGTAACTTACCGCAGTCAATGCCACCATTAGTCCGAGGAGCATACCCGCGGCAAACAAATACCATGTCAGTTCGATGTGAAACCGGAAACTGCCAAGCCATTGTCTCATGGCATACCAGGCGAGCGGAGTTGCCAGTGCAAATGCGACCAGCGATAACCAGATGAATTGTTTGTTCAGCATCATGAAGATCGTCATGACTTCCGCGCCCATCACTTTACGTATACCTATTTCTTTCGTGCGATTGACAGCATTTATACCGGCAAGTCCGAAAAGACCGAGACACGAAATGATGATTGCGAAAATGGTGGAGAACGCCATGATGTTCATCCAGCGATCGAACGATGCATACTGGCGTGCTACATTGTCATCGAGGAAAGTATATTCAAAAGGTTTATCAGGCGATATTTTCCGGAAAGCTTTCTGCAGGTATTCAATCGCAGCGGGTATATTGTCCGCAGTAACGCGTACGAGTATATGATTGAGACTTCCGTCATTCCGATCCATCGAAAAGAACATTGGTTTTATATTTTCCTCGAGCGACAGAAAGTGAAAATCCTTTACGACACCGATCACCCGCGACCCTGTACCATTCGGATCGCTCATGTGAAAATTCAAACGTTCGTTCAGCGGATCGGTCCAGCCCATATCCTTTACCAGCGCTTCGTTCACTACAATGGTTTTTGCTGTATCCGCCAGGTTGTTAATATCAAAATCCCGTCCCTGCACCAGTTGTATACCCAATGTCTTCAGGAAGTACGTGTCAATGTTAAAGCCATGTGTCGCTTTATTTTCACCGTTCACCTGGTACCCGTAAATCATTCCATCATTGCCAGCAAACGGATAGTCTGTACCCGATACAGACACAACGGATGGGCTACCCGCAGTTAACTGCCGAAACTGCTCGACCACTTTATTTCCATCTTCGCGCCAGCCGGTCTGCGTGGGAATTACAATCACCTGGTGCTGATTATACCCGAGGTCTTTTGTAGTAACAAAACGCATTTGCCTGTACATTACTACCGAACTGATGATGAGAAACGAGGAAAGCACAAACTGAAATACTACCAATGGTTTAGAGAAGCCTGCAGACAAGCGTCCCGTAAATACTCCTTTCAACACTTGCACCGGTTTGAAACCAGACAGATATAGCGCGGGGTAACATCCCGCAAGCAAGCCAACGAGCACCGTTAATCCAACACTCATTCCGCTAAGCGAAATAACATCCGTAGTGGTAATGCTGATGTCCTTTCCGGTAAATTCATTAAAGGCAGGAAGAAATAACATAACAAGACCAAAGCCAATGAACATTGATAACAATGCTAGCATGACAGACTCAAAAGCAAACTGGTAAATGAGCTGTCTTCGATAGGCGCCTACAACTTTGCGTATACCAACCTCCATTCTTCTTCGTGCAGATGATGTAAGTGCAAGGGATATATAGTTAATGCACGCGATGAAAAGAATGAGCAGTGCTATACCACTCAGTATCCACGCATACTTGGGATCGCTCACTTTATCCCAACCCACTTCTTTTTGCAGATGTATAGCAGTGATATTCGTGAAACCTATTTTATAAGGGATATAGTCCGCTGGCACTTTATCGCGCTCGCGCCACTGCACTAACTCATCCGCCATATGCTTATCGCGCAACGCTGCAAGTTTGCTTTGCAGATTATTCAAGTCTGCTCCAGGATATAGCTGCACAAACGTGGCGAACCCGAGGTTCATCCACTTGTCGAGATTGTGC
>CAMLLI010000515.1 GCA_946480685.1 uncultured Flammeovirgaceae bacterium
GGTGCCTCACTCTCCGGATTGCAGGAAGGTAACTATACCGTACGTGTTACAGATGTAGCATCAGCAGGTAACGGATGTATTGGTATAGCAACTATATACCTCGAAAGAGAAGTACCGGTATATAACAACGATGTTATCACTACGGCACAAACACAGTGTGCGCCTACACTGGATGGATCGATCAAAGTAACTACGGTGAGACAAGATCTGATGGGCGCTACCAGGTTCTTTGATATGAACGATCCGCTGGAGCTTGCTAACTTCTCGTTCCAATGGTTCGATGCCGCGCAGAGTCCAATAACCGGTGTGATTAATGGCAATGCCACGTCTCCGAACCTGACCAGTGGTACATACTATGTGCAATCAACGGATAATCTCGGTTGTTCCTCATTGTTTACCATTGCAATCATTGATGATATGACAGCACCTCCGGCCATTTCGCTGGATGCCTTTACAAACCCGGCAGTATGTATACTTCCTGAAGTTACAGGTTCATTGAGCGTTATCGCTGACAACAATCCGAACTTCGGAAACTATACATTCGAATGGTATCAGGGTAACAGTGTGTCGGGTGCAGTTGTTGATTCAGACAATGAACTCAATGGCATACCATACACAGCAACGGCTACGTATACGATACGGGTAACAAACAATACGACACACTGCTTCTCGGATGCAACATTCAAATTCAAGACGGATACAGTCACGGTTCAGACACTCGCTTCTGCTACGCCATTAACAAGTTGTATTACCACAAACGGAAGCTTGTTTGCAACCGTACCGCGTGGTGACGGAAGTCTGTATGACTACGACTGGTATGCCGGAACAGTTATCAGCGGTACTCCGGTTTATACCGGTGCTGTAGTAACGGTTGCTCCGATGGGTGCATATACGGCTATCGCGAAGCACCCTACGCTGAACTTCTGTGCCACACTGCCTGACACGGCCACCGTAACCGATAGTAGAATTTACCCGGCAGTAAATATTACGCCAATGTCTCCGCTTACATACTGTGATCCCGCGAAGCTGAACGGTGCAGCGAACGCAGATGTAAACGGTACGATCATCGGGTATACTTTCGAGTGGTTTGAAGGTGCTATAACAGGTACTCCTCATTTTACCGGAAGTGCTGCTACTAACCTGGCCGCCACAACGTATGTGGTACGCGCCACAGATGTGATCTCAGGTTGTACCGGTAACAATAGTATAACGATAACGGCTGATCCGATGACGGTACCAATTCCGCAGGTAGTGTTGGTTGCTAACCGCACCGACTGCGAAATACCAAACGGTATACTTTCGGCTTCTGTAAATGGTAACATCAGCGATTACTCATTCAACTGGTATAACGGTGTGGCTGTTAAGCCGAATGCCGATGCTACCGGTGATGTATACTGGAACCTCGATGCAGGACAATACGCAGTAACAGCCATCGAAGAAATATCAGGTTGTGCTTCTGCTCCGGTTATCGGCAAGGTAGACCAGGTATATGTATATCCTGAATTTTTACTGAAGACAACGCCTGCATTGTGTACGGAACAAAATGGCACAGCGGAGCTGATCGTTTTGAACGGAAGTGATATCCAGGCTATCGAATGGAATATCAACGGTACGCTGATGACCGGTAATATTATCGGACAACTCCCTGCGGGTAACCATACTGTTACTGCGATAACATCACTGCACTGCGAAAAGTCAGAGACCGTAGTAGTGAAAACAGAGATCAATGTTTACAACGCAGTGTCTCATAACAACGATGGTATGAACGACTTCTTCGAGATCGGATGTCTGGAAGAATTCAAGAACAACCACGTACGCATCTTCAACCGTGCCGGAACATTGGTATATGAACAGCGTGGGTATAACAACCAGGACCTGGTATTTAACGGTGTATCGAACCGTGGTATCAGTATACTGGGTAACGGACTCCCGGATGGAACATACTTCTATATCATAGATAAAGGTGATGGCTCGGAAGTGAAGACCGGATATTTAGAATTGTTGAAATAAAAAGCCCCTATGAAAAAATTGATAATCTGCTTAGCTCTTATGGGAATGTCAGTTCCCTGGAAACTTTTTGCGCAGCATAATATTGTGTATTCACAGTATATATTCAATGGCTTGCTGATCAATCCCGCCTACGCGGGAAGTCACGTGCAGCTGAGCGCTACACTCAACTATCGCAACCAATGGATCAATTTTGAAGGAGCTCCGGAAACAACAACGCTCGGTGTTCACTCCGCTTTTCGAAGAGAGCGTGTAGGCCTGGGGTTGTTGGTAACAAACGACAAGATCGGTAGCTATCGAAATACCGGTCTCTTCGGAAGTTACGCCTATATCATCAAGCGCCCGGGCGGGGGAGTTCTCTCGCTCGGTGTGCAGGGTGGTTTCAATAATTTCAAAGCCGACTTTACCGAACTGAATTTAAAAGCTGATGGCGATCCGATCTTCAACGGATTTTTCAACGAACTAAGACCGAACTTTGGCGGGGGTATATTTTACTATAACAAAAAAATGTTTGCCGGCTTTTCCGTACCTACCATACTGAAACATGCCGATTTCTTTAAAGGATCGTTTGAGCAACTGGCTTTGCCGCGGGTATATTATGTACATGCCGGCACAACGTTCGCGATTGATCGCATGGAAAAAGTAAAAGTAAGTCCTTCGTTTTTATTACGCGTCCAGGACGGAACACCGTTGAGTGCTGATGTAAACCTGAACGTTATCTTCTATGATCAGATCAGCATCGGGCATTCGTATCGTACCGGCGATGCCTTCATAACTTTCCTCGGCTTTAAATTGAGCGAGAAGTTTCACTTTGTTTACTCGTACGACTGGACCACCTCGGCCATCGGAAATTACTCGCGCGGCACCCACGAGTTCACGCTTAACTTCCGCACCCGGATCCGCAACGTCCACAAAGACGTGGAGTGTCCGTACTTCTATAGTCATTAATCACAGGAATAAAGCTGGAGCATTTTTACTCGAACGAGAGGCTTCATTGTCTGGCTGTCGAAATCCCATTTTGACGGTTGTCGTTGTGCATATTGGGGAATAAAATAATTTACCAATGTTCAATATATAGCATTTTCGGTGGGTTTTAACGGGCACACGTTTTTAACCTTGGAAATAATTTGATTCCGAAAATCGTATATGGAAGTCTATAATAAGGTTATACAGGTTGGCTCGTTGAAGATAGAGATTTCCATTTCCGATCGGGCGAACACGATTTTATACCAATCCCCCAGCGACCATCAAACTGCCGTGACCAATCCCTACTATGTAAACCTGACTGCCCGTGATGAAGACGACAAGCGTATCTGGCAAACGCCAGTTATGGACGATCACGGTGAAGTAAAATTCTATGCCTCTGTTTACGAAGCAATAGAAGATACCCGCACGAAACTTGGAGAAGGCGGTGAAGAGTTGCAATACGACTTACCCGGCAGCTCGGAAGAATTGCAGATCCTGCTCATCGAAGATATACAGGAAGACATGGAGCTTATGTCCATGACCCTGCGTAAAGCCGGTATGCGATTCAAGATCAAACAGGTTGATACCCGCGATGAGTTTGTACAGGCATTGTCCGATTACAAGGCTGATATAATTTTATCAGACCACGCCATACCTCAATTCAATTCCCTCGAGGCACTGTCGATGGCCCGCAAAGTGAAGACTGATATACCTTTCATTATTGTTAGTGGTGGTGTATCAGAACACATGGCGAAGACTTGCATCCAGCAGGGCGCGAATGACTACGTATTAAAATCAGATATATACCGGTTGCCGCTGGCGATTCAAAAGGCATTACGCACCAGTAATACATCTTACGCTACACGCGAAGATCTGATCCAGAAGGTTGACGAACTTACAAAGACAAATCATGACCTCGAACACATGGTCTATGGTGTGGCGCATAATTTACGTTCTCCGTTAAACTCGGTGTTAGGTCTGTTAGACCTGGCGAAGCAGGAAGGTGAGGCCGCTTCTAAAAATCTGAAGCATTATTTTCAGATGATGGAGGACAGTATACGCAAGCTCGACAGTTCTGTAAACGATCTCCTGCGTTATGCGAAAAATACGAAGAAGGAAGTCACCATCGAGAAAATTGATGTGCGTACGATTATCGAAGACGGTATACAGCAGATGAAATTCATAAAAGGATTTGATCGCATTCGTACTACTGTCGATGTAAATCAATCTTCGTTGTTCTATTCTGATACACATCGTCTGCGTGCGATCGTCAATAACCTCATCTCCAACTCAGTGAAGTATATGGACTACTCCAAGTCCAATCCATCCATTGAAGTAAAAGCTGAAGTAAACAAGCAGCGTGTCTCATTGGAGTTTAAAGACAATGGTATCGGTATAAACTCCGCATATCTTTCAAAAGTATTCACGATGTTTTACCGCGCTACATCTC
>CAMLLI010000516.1 GCA_946480685.1 uncultured Flammeovirgaceae bacterium
AAGATCCTCCGGGTACGCGTGTATTATCAGCATCGTTTAACACCGGACCAAAAGCTGAATTCTCGTTGGAAGAACCCATGGCAAATTCGTCACAGTTTTGGCGACCGATGATGATGGCATCTTCATCGATCAAACGCTGAACAGCGGTAGCATTGAATTGAGAAATGAAACCATCCAGCACACGGCTGCTGCCCTGTAGTGGATGATCTTTGTAAGCCAAAACATCTTTTATACCGACTACAAGGCCGGCTAATTTTCCTGCTTTGCCTTCTTTAATTTTTTTGTCAACTGCAACGGCACGTTCAAGCGCTTCTGTTTCAAACACACTTAAAAATGCGTTGAGATGCGCTTTGTTCTTAATGTTGTTGAGGTGGTGCTGAACCAGCTCATAACAGCTAATAGTACCGTGCTGCAGATCGTTCTGAAGTTCGCGAAATGTAGCGTACGTTTTCAATACTATTTGCCTTCTTCAATTTTGCTAGTAGTACCAGCGTCCTCAACTTCCTTCTTCACATCCTTTACAGCGTCTTTGAATTCTTTCACGCCTTTTCCAAGACCTTTCATGAATTCAGGGATTTTCTTGGCTCCGAAGAACACGAGAACGAAAAGACCAATGAGAAGAATTTCCTGGAAACCAACCCCACTGAGAAACAATAATGTAGCGTTCATGGCTTTATGATTTAATCGAATTACAAAAGTAGGGCAAAAAACGGTACGATCAAACGCATACGGGGGGCGGTAAAAAGCGTATAGGCCCCGTGTGTTGAATGACACGGGTATATGATGGTTGATGGCTGGCTTTCCGGATGGTTTCCAATGATTTTAAGCCTGAACACTACATGGCAACTGCAGAAAGTCTAACCACTGCCAAGGCACATCAAAAAATCATTCCATAGGCTGAAAAAGCCGCTTTTTTAAATTTTTGCAATGATATGATGCGCATGCAACACACGCTTCTGCCGAAGCCTGAAAGTGATGGGTAAATATGTTGGTTGTAAGAAAATATAGCTGTGCAGAATATTTCAATTACATATTCTTGAGCCATGTCTGCGGATCGAGTGCCGTGGTGTTTTTAAAGATCTGGAAACGAAGCTCTGATACACCTTCAGCATTTGAAAATACTTTTCCGATCTCCTGGTTCGTGCTAACCTTCTGACCTGATCGTACAAAGACTTCTTTCAGTCCTGCATATACTGTGAGGTAGTCACCATGTTTAATAATTACCGTGTTACCCATCGTTTGGATAAAGGCTATGCGACTTACTTCGCCTTCGAAGATGCACTTTACTTTTTCATCTTCTTTGGTTTGTATGTTAACACCGTTGTTGTTGATGATGATCCCTTTTAATACCGGGTGATTTTGTCTGCCGAATTTCTGAGACACGAAACCGGATGACACCGGCCACGGAAATTTATTTTTGTTCTGCTCGAACGATGATGACAGCGCGACTACCGCCTCTGTTGTTTTCTTCGAAGAACGAGCAGCGCGCTCCGCTTCCTCGCGAATGATATCTTCAATAAGTTTATCCAGTTCGGCTACAGCTTTTTTGGTAGCAGCTAAATCTTTCTTCAGCTTTTTCTCTTCTTTCTCGAGCGATCGTACAATAGAGTTCTGTTTCTTGCGAAGGTTATCAAGACTTTCATTCTCTTTCTCTTCTTCGGTAAGCAGTTTGTTCTTTTCGGTTCTTCGTACTTCGATCTCGCGCACCTGTCCACCGAGTGCTTCAGCTACTTTTAAAATCTGATCGGCCTGAAGCTTTCGCGTTTCGGAGTATTGCTCCATATACCGCAGGCGCATGATGAGCTGATCGAACGACTCTGCCGAGAATAAAAATGTTAATCGCGTAGTACTGTTGTTTGCTTTCTGTGCAGCAAAGAGCATGGCTGCATATTCTTTTTTTAGTCTGCGCAAGTCTTCTTCCAACGCACGAATGATATCGTTGTTCTCGCCAATCTCTGAATCGAGAACACTCATTTCACCTTTAATAGAATGGATAAGCTGCTCTTGCTGCTTGATGCGTTCCTTCACAGCATTGAGTTCGCCTATCGAGTTTGTTTTTTTGGTAGAGGTTTCTGAAAGAATCTTTTCAGTCTCCTTTATCTTTTCGAGGTTCTGTTGTTTTTCTTTCTGAAGCTGACTTTTATTTTTCTGAGCTACGGCTTGAAAACAACATAGAGTGAGAATACCGATTGCTGCAAGTTTACCTGCGCTCATAACGTTTCGGAATGTTGAACGGGAACTTGAGCTCTTTATCACCTACTTCTGCTTTGTTATACTCAAAGATAATAGTTGTATTCAGCAGACCACTTAAAGCTTTATAAAACAGGTTGATTGTTCCGTTATAAGGAAATACTTTGTCGCCCACCGGCTGAAAGTTCGAATAATTCATCACGAGCGAATTGCTGGTGTTCTCTTCTTTCATTTCAACCTTTTCTATTTTCATGCTCGCAGCATTCACAAAATTGGTAACGCTTACTGTGCCTGATTGTTGCTTGAGTATAAATACCGATGACTCCTGCACGATGCTGTCGTCATCTTTACGTTCCTGGATCAGATTGCCAAGCAAAGCATTCTGAATTACATTATAGTTGATCGGGAAATTATAGCGCTTGGTAAGTTCGCTATATTCAAATACATAATATTCTTTATCAACGTTGCTTACAATAGTAATAGAGTCTTTGTTGATGAGCGCTTTACCGCCCTGCACACCAATCACCGAAAAGGTCATCCAGATAACACTGTCTTTGCGCACGCGGATGTTCGCTTTTACTTCGCGTTCTTTTTTCGAATCGCGCAATATCATGCGGGCTTTCCCCTGAAAATATTCAAAGTCAATTTCTTCTATAGCCAGC
This sequence comes from uncultured Flammeovirgaceae bacterium, assembly GCA_946480685.1. The sequence goes on from CAMLLI010000516.1 coordinate 2,853, forward strand.
GTTGGCCGTGGAGGTGTAATTGTAGTTGTGGTGGTGGTAATTTTTTTGCTGCACGACATCGATACGATGCACAAACCGATCAGCAAAAACATTATAGGTCTATTCATAGATCTTCCGGTTCGCAATTTTCTTGTTTAAGATTTCACTGTTGGCATTCATGCCGCGGGCTTTCTCCCATTGCTGCACAGCTCCATTCACATCGCCCAGCTTGAAAAGAATATCGCCATAATGCTCGAAGTGAGTTGCTGTTGCTTTACCTGTACTGATGGCCCGCTCCATCACCTTGCGCGCGTCTTTATACTTTTCACGCACGTACAATACCCATGCGTAGGTATCAAGAAACGTTGGATTGTCAGGATTATTTTTAATAAGCAGGGCAGACATTTTCTCTGCCTTCTCCAGGTTGGTTTTACGCAACGCCAGGTAATAGCTATAGTTGTTCAGCACGGTGCTGTTGTCAGGATTGAACGCAAGCGCTTCATCGTATGCCTTATCCGATTTGTCGTAATCTTTATTGGCATTGTACGCATCGCCCAGCATACTGTTTATTTCACTTACGAAAGATGGATTAGACGATGATAAACGTTTGGCCTGATCCAGCGATACAATGGCTTCTGCATAATTACGTTTACGCAAATGTGCGTAGCCATTGAAGTAGTGTAGCATGCCTTGGTTGGGGAAAGACTCGAGGGCTTCTTCAGCATGACTGATAGCTTTGTCCCATTGACTGTTTTGTGTTTCAAGGTATAGCAGGTTCTTCCATACTTCGAAATTTACTTCACCAAGTTCTACAGCCTTTTCGTATTCCTGCTGCGCTTCACGGTTCTTGCCGGTAGATAAATATAGGTCTCCGCCCACAATGTGTACCCGCGGATCGTTACCGTGATTCTTCTCAAGTTTCTGAAATAAAGAGACTACAAAATCTTCAAGACCGGGTTCTATATTATTTTTTGCTTTGCGCTGGGCAAGTTCAGTGTTATAGGTTCCCATCATAATGAGTTTACTGCTAAGCTCTACCGAAGGATCATCAAACAAACTCAGTAATATAGGGCGGCTTTTTTCTTCCTGTTGTGTTTCTCGGTATAAACCTGCCAGCAGCATTCTTGCATTGCCGGCTTCCGGATTTTGCTGTATAAATTTTTCGAGGTAGCGGATCGCTTCGGTACGAAAACCATTTTGTGAAAGCACTTCGGCAAATCCCATGATATACCTTTCTTCATCCGGAAAAGCGTTGATCAGTTTTTCTCCTTCGGCAATGGCTTCTTTCGTTTTTCCCTGCTCCAGGTATAGACGTTGCTTTTGTATAGACGAAATATCATTTATACCCAACGCACTTTCCGCGCGGTTATAGGCTTTTATAGCTTCATCAGGTTTGCCGGCATATTGATATACAGCAGCGAGTTCGTATAAATATTCTTCGGTGCCTTTTACTTCGCGTATCAGGGCCTCGTATGTCTCCGCGGCTTTATCGAATTTTGTAATACTGTTGTAAATATTGGCCGCCAATAGATAGAAGTATTTGTTTTGTCGCTCCAGCTTCAATGCGTTCTCGATACTTAGTGA
>CAMLLI010000517.1 GCA_946480685.1 uncultured Flammeovirgaceae bacterium
ACCCTGCATGTATACCGGTATATTATTTACCTAATATTTATACTATGAATATTTTCGTTGCAAAATTGAACTTCAAGACTCGTAAAGAAGAACTGGAAGCGGCTTTTGCAAAGTTCGGCCAGGTTGCCTCTGCGAAGATCGTTCGCGATAAAGAGACCGGCCGATCGAAAGGTTACGGCTTTGTTGAGATGCCCAATGATGACGAGGCCAATAATGCTATTGCTGCCTTAAACGAAAAAGAGTTTGATGGTAAAGTGATTGTTGTGAAGCCGGCGAACCCCAAACCTGCAGCTTCAGATAATTATTAATGATGAATGAATCTTCCCGAGTTTAAGTCCTCCGACAAAAAAATCGGAGGACTTTTTATTTGCAGTCAATATATAGGGCGCTGTATTCATAAAAAGATAAGTTTATATTTAACCTTCCAACAAACACTAACGCTACGTGAATAAACAATTTCTTTCAACACGCGTCATTGGTTTCTTTCTTGGCCCGTTGTTATTTATCATTGCTTTACTAAGTATACCAGCTGATTTCATTTCACCCGGGGCCAACAAAGTATTGGCTGTCGGTATATGGATGATAACGTGGTGGATAATGGAAGCTGTTGCTATACCGATCGCGGCTCTACTCCCGCTGGTGATGTTTCCTTTTCTCGGGGTAATGACAGCCGAGCAGGCAGCTGCACCGTATGCAAACCCCATCATCTTTCTTTTCCTCGGCGGCTTTATGATTGCACTCGGACTCGAAAAACATAAACTTCATGAACGTATAGCGCTGAATCTTATTCGCATTACCGGCACTTCAGGCAACGGTATTATACTCGGCTTTATGATCTCCACGGCTTTCATCAGCATGTGGATCAGCAATACGGCTACTGCGATGATGATGCTGCCCATCGCATTGTCAGTGATAAACCTTGTGAAGAAGAATAAAGACCAGGCTCCGCACGAGCTGCCGAAACCGGAACGGAATTTTGCGTTGGGACTCATGCTGATGGTGGGCTATGCTTCCACGCTGGGCGGACTCGCTACCGTTATCGGCACGCCTCCGAATGTTGTCTTCAAAGGACTGCTCGAAGACTTCTATCATCACAGTATAGATTTTGGACAGTGGATGCTGATCGGTGTGCCGGTAGCCACTGCGTTGTTATTAATGACGTACTGGATGGTAACACGATTACTCTTCCCGAATAAACTGGACAAGATCGAAGGTTCGGATCAACTCATTGCCGACAAGCTTCAGGAGATAGGTAAAATACGAAAGGAAGAAAAGCTGGTCATGGCTATATTTTTCATTACATCTTTCTTCTGGATCTTCCAGGAGGCTATCAATACCTACATATTGCACAAAGATATACTTAACGACACCAACGTGGCCATGGTAGGCGGTATGCTTATGTTCCTGGTACCAATTAATCTTACAGAGAAAAAATTTCTGCTCGACTGGAAAGACAGTAAAGATATACAGTGGGGTATATTGTTGTTGTTCGGAGGCGGCTTGTGCCTGGCCGATGCACTGAAGCGTGCCGAGATCATTCAACTGGTAGGCCACATGATCGCGGAACAGAGTTCATTTGGCATCGGGCTTATTTTTATACTCATTGCTGCCAGCGTTATACTATCGGAGTTTATGAGTAACGTAGCGCTGGTACAGATTTTTGTTCCGGTAGTGTTCGGTATTGCAGACGGACTGAATGTAAATCCGATATTACTGGCGCTTCCGGTTACACTCAGTGCCAGCATCGGGTTTATGTTTCCGGTGGCAACACCACCCAACGCTATTGTATTTTCAAGCGGCTATATCCGCATAAAAGATATGGTCAGGGCTGGTTTCCTGCTCGATGTATTTTCCATGGCAATTATACTGCTGGCATCTGTCACGTTAATGGTATGGATATTCGGGCAACAATTGTAACTTTATAGGGAGCACAGATTTTTTCTGGCTTCCAGTCAAAGAGATTTCAGGCGTTCTGTCCGGAAAAGAAAGGCCCGTTGTAGCCAGATACATTTTTACAATGCGTAAATTTACAGAGAAGACAGAACGTTTTACGAACGAATAGGACATGCAATATCTGCGCGATAAATTATACCCTACCTCCATGAAGCAAAAGGTGCTGGCAGGTTTCCTGTTGGCATTTGTGGCCATTATGCTGGCGCTGGGTATAACACATTTTTCGTTTCGCGAAATGCTGGATACGGTTGATGAACTTTCAGCTCCCAACGAAAAGATCACGATTCTGAACCGCGTATTCGAAGAGATCACCACCCTCGATCAATTGCAACGTGCCGAGGCGATCAAGAATCCGCGCAAGCCCTATAAAGCATTTCTCAACCAATCAAAGTCAGTGTCCATCATGATCGACTCACTTATGCTGATGTCGTGGGACTCGCTGCAATTGGAACGTCTGCGTTCGATGAAAGATATACTCTCGCAACGAAACAAACTTTTCTTCTCATACCTCAAACTCAAATCAAAGTATGCCGAGAAAAAACAGTTCACCAAAAGACTTGATACACTTTCCACCATCATCGAACAAAGTCAGATTGATACCAGTGTGGTAACGACTGAGCGCAAAACCATCACCACCTATACCGACTCCATCGTACAAAAAGAACAGGAGCGCTCGGGCCTCGGCAGATTGTTTGGCAAAAAGAAAACTACAGCTGTCCCTGAAACGCATATCAAAGTACAAGAAGAACTTAGTGTAAAGATTGATACGCTGGCCTTTGCGCGACAAAACAAAGCACTGGAAGAAGTGGAGCGCATCATGCTGGATCTCGAGGCGAGTCAGCAGTCACAGAGTAAACGACTGCAGCACCGCGAACTCGAACTCATTCACGCGAACAGTCTTTTTATTAACCGACTCCTCAATACACTGCACGAAGTAGAAAACGAAGAATTGCAGAAGATGCGCGACAATAACAATCGCGCGAGTTTTCTTTTCAATCAAAGTATATCGCGCATCAGTATACTTGTACTCGCATTCTTCCTGATCGCTGCTATACTGGTATATTTCATCTGGATCGATATCAGCAAAAGCAACTACTATAAAGAACAGCTTGAAGATGCCCGTGATGAAGCCGAAGAACTGAGCAAAATTAAAGAGCGCTTCCTGGCAAACATGAGTCACGAGATACGCACACCGCTCCAATCTATTATAGGGTTTGCTGAACAACTCAAGAAACATCCGGGCAGTAACCGCGAAGCGGCTGATGCTATACATAGTTCTTCCGAACATTTACTACACATTGTAAATGAAGTGCTCGACTATAGCCGTATATCTTCCGGCAATTTTTCATTGGCGCACGAGCCTTTTAAATTATTGGAGTTGATAGAGGAAGTTGAAAACGCCATGCGCGTGCAGGCTGATAAAAAGAACCTCACCTTTTTACTGGATATGGAACAGGCGGCCGAGCACGATGTGATGGGCGATCCGTTCCGCTTACGACAGGTGCTCTATAATTTGCTTGGCAACGCTATCAAATTTACACATAAGGGTTTTGTAAAACTGACGATTAAGACAGCCGAGTATCCTGATAAGATCACCTGTGCTTTTGATATTACAGATTCCGGAATTGGTATTCGTCCGGAGGATATAAAAAGGATTTTCAACCAGTTCGAACAGGCAGGCTCATCTATACTGCAGCAACAAGGCGGTGGCTCGGGATTAGGACTTACCATTGTGCGCTCGCTGGTGGAAGCACAACACGGAAACCTGGAAGTATATAGTGAGCCTGGTATAGGTTCTACGTTTACCGTGAAGCTTACATTCGACAAAGCGCCTGATATACCGCACCATGCGCATATACCACAACCCGCTTCGACACTGGCATCATCACCGTTTACCGGTAAAGTTATACTGGTAGATGACGACACGATGATCTTACGACTCGGCAAGCTCATTTTCGACAAGCATGCTATAGCGAATGCAACCTACCAGCAATCAGAAAAATTATTGGCAGAGCAACCCGATCCGGAAGTAACGCATATGCTTATCGATATTCGTATGCCGGGTATCAACGGTATAGATCTGTGCAAGGAGCTGCGCAAAAAGTATACATCGCAGGTAAAATATATAGCGCTTACGGCCCACGTGTTTCCGCAGGATCAACAGAAATTACTGGATGAAGGTTTTGATAAAGTACTGTCTAAACCGTTTCACGAATATGAGTTATTGAATTTACTGGATATATCCGCTACAACCTCCACGGCTATAGTAGCCGAAACTGCGGTTATCGATTTCTCGGCCGTACGAAAAATGACCATGGGTGATGAAGAACTTTTCCAATCGGTGATTAACCAGTTCCTCGAAGAAACCGAAGCCGACCTTCATCATCTAGACAAACAATTGCTAACGCTGAATACTGATGCCATTCGCGATGTCGTTCATAAACTGGCTGGCCGCGTAGG
>CAMLLI010000518.1 GCA_946480685.1 uncultured Flammeovirgaceae bacterium
GTTGTATGTAAAGTAAACCTCAAAGAGATTGAAGAATATACTTTCGAGACTTGACACGTAGATTCTGTTACCTTTAATTAAGGTATATATATAACTAGAAAAATGCAGACTGATATAGCCAAAGGCTAACTATATATTTCTTATGGGGGATTTAATAGCACGTGCACATCCTGCTATTGATACGAAGTAATATTTACCTGTTACGTAGTACACAACGTAGTCAACTCACGTAATGACACAAAAAAGGACGGCTCATCACCGTCCTTTTATTAGTACCCTTTCGGGGAATTACTCTTTCTTTTCTTTAGAAGAAGTCTTTGCCTTTTTTACTTTGATCGTAAGAACATCGCCCTTACCATCGTAGTCGGCCAGAATTGTTCCGCCTTCTTCTACTTCACCTTTCAGGATCTCTTCTGCTACAGGGTCTTCCAGGTATTTCTGGATCGCTCTGTTCAACGGACGAGCTCCGAATTGATGATCGTATCCCTTCTCTGCGAGGAAGTCTTTAGCCTTATCGGTAAGCTCCACGTTGTAACCGATCTGGATAATACGATCGAACAACTTGCGCAACGTGATATCGATGATCTTGTGGATGTGTTCGCGCTGCAGTGAGTTGAACACGATCACGTCATCCAAACGGTTCAGGAATTCAGGAGAGAACGCACGCTTCAACGCATTCTGAATGGTGAGCTTCATGTGCTCTTCTTCTGACTCGCGTTTTGCCGCAGTAGCGAAACCTATACCTGTTCCGAAATCTTTCAGATCACGCACACCTATATTGGATGTCATGATGATGATCGTATTTCTGAAATCTACTCTGCGACCCAAGCCGTCAGTAAGTATACCATCATCCAACACCTGCAGAAGTATATTGAATACATCCGGGTGAGCTTTCTCAATTTCATCGAGCAATACTACAGAGTATGGCTTGCGTCTTACTTTTTCAGTAAGCTGCCCGCCTTCTTCGTAACCCACGTAGCCGGGAGGCGCTCCCACCAGACGTGATACGGAGAATTTCTCCATATACTCACTCATATCGATACGTACCAGTGCATCTTCTTTATCGAAGAGATAGGTTGCCAGTACTTTCGCCAATTCAGTTTTACCAACACCGGTAGGACCGAGGAAGATAAAGGAACCGATTGGTTTCTTCGGATCTTTCAAACCTACGCGCGTACGCTGAATAGCTTTTACCAGCTTCTTGATCGCTTCGTCCTGGCCGATAACTTTACCGCTCAACTCTTCGCCCATGTTCAGAAGCTTGTTGCTTTCTTTTTGTGCGATACGTTTGGTCGGTATACCGGTCATCATCGCGATAACATCGGCTACGTTATCTTCATTAACTGTATACTTTTCAGTACGTGTTTTTTCTTCCCACTTCGCTTTCGCGATATCGAGTTGTTCGATCAGTTTCTTTTCACGATCGCGCAGCTGTGCTGCTTCTTCGTACTTCTGACTTTTTACAACGCGATTCTTTTCTTTCTTCACATCTTCGATTGCTTCTTCAAGTTTCACGATCTCTTCCGGAACGTGAATGTTGTTGATGTGAACACGTGCACCAGCTTCATCCATTACATCGATCGCTTTATCTGGAAGATAGCGGTCGCTGATGTAACGATCAGAAAGTTTTACGCACGCTTCGATCGCTTCTTTAGTATAGATCACATGGTGGTGATCTTCATATTTTTCCTTGATGTTATCGAGGATCTGGATCGTTTCTTCCGGTGAAGTAGAGTCTACCATCACCATCTGGAATCTGCGGGCAAGCGCACCATCTTTCTCTATATACTGACGGTACTCATCCAGTGTTGTTGCACCAATGCATTGTATCTCTCCGCGGGCCAGTGCCGGTTTAAACATGTTGGAGGCATCGAGTGAGCCGGAAGCTCCACCTGCACCAACAATAGTATGAAGCTCATCGATGAACAGAATTACATCGGGAGATTTCTCCAGTTCATTCATCACCGCCTTCATACGTTCTTCGAACTGTCCGCGATATTTTGTACCGGCTACGAGTGATGCCAAGTCAAGCGTCACAACACGTTTACCGAACAATACACGTGATACTTTTTTCTGAATGATGCGCAGTGCAAGACCTTCAGCGATAGCTGTTTTACCTACACCAGGTTCACCAATAAGAATCGGGTTGTTCTTCTTTCTTCTCGAAAGAATCTGAGCTACGCGCTCAATTTCTTTTTCACGCCCAACAATAGGGTCGAGTTTATTGTCCTCTGCCAGACGGGTCAGGTCGCGGCCGAAGTTATCCAGCACCGGAGTGCGGGATTTTTCAGTGCCTTTTTTCTCTTTACCGGCAGCACCACCTTGTGCGCCACCTCCGAAGATTTTTGATGAATCATCATCCGGATCATCCGTATCCTGTGATGCCATCGGACCTTCGTTTTGGTATTCCAGCATTTCTTTCACGGTCTCGTAGTTTACGTCAAACTTATTTAAGATCTGCGTACCCAGGTTGTCATGGTCACGCAGTATAGAGAGCAACAAATGTTCTGTGCCGATAAGCTGGGCTTTGAAAATCTTTGCTTCCAGGTAAGTAATCTTAAGAACTTTTTCTGAGGCTTTTGTTAAGGGTATATTAGCCAGGTTCTTGATCTGATGCGTAGCAGTTCCTTTGGAAATTTTTTCGATCTCATTTCTGAGTTCATCCATTGGTACTCCTAATTTTTTTAGCACACCCACTGCTACACCTTCACCTTCACGGATCATACCTAAGATGAGGTGTTCAGTACCGATATAGTCATGGCCAAGCCGAAGAGCCTCTTCGCGGCTAAGCGATATAACTTCTTTAACGCGGTTGGAAAATTTTGCCTCCATAAGAGAAAATCAAAAATTGATTAGTGTAAATGTAAAGTTTTTTGTCTGTTCAATACTATCGTAAGCCTGAAGATTTAATACTGCGTAAGAAACACGCTCAAATTAACATTTGTTCATTTTTCCACAGCGGAAGCCTTCACAATCCTGGCGGAAGCCGGGCCCTCACAAAAGATCAGGTCGATCAGGCTCATGTTACTTACAAACGTGTTGCCAAACACCTGCGTATATTCTACCGGACTATAAAACTTTGCCAAAAGATCGTTTTTCTTCGAATTAATCAAAGATCGAAGGTCGGTAACAGTATCCGGTACTTCTTTCTCATACGACATACTTTCGCTGACAGTCACTTTCCATTTCAGCCATGCAAGACACATTGACAGCAATTGTATATTCAGGTCGTATAAAAATTCATTCTTACGAAAGAGTACTTTCTCCAGATCATCTGCATAATGTTCATAGAATGGAGCTTTACCATACGCTGATTGTATGGTGCGCCAATGATTATTCAACCACTTCTGACTATAGTCTATTCGTATATCTGTTATTAACGTTTTACCATGTTTACCGGTTAAGGGTACCGTTAGTTGTTCTATACCTTGTGAGGTAAGCATGTAGCAACGGTTACGGTACGTCTGTTTTAAAAAGTTCTCATGTCGCTCGATAACAATCTCTGTAGCAGACGACAGCGCAGAGAAATACGCGAGCGAAGGGAGATAATGTGATTCTATCAGGAACTTCAAGCAGTATATAGTTTAAAAAATGTTTTACTACGCAGGCGTATCTATACACGTATGTGTATTTAATTTACTCAGCACTTCAACACTGCTATCTTGTTGAAAATGCTCTACAGTTAATATACGAAAAACGCTCTATAAAGAGACATCAAAAAATTTCAAGGTAAGCAACAATAAAAGGTGCCGAGATCAGCAAACCATCAAAGCGATCGAGGAAGCCTCCGTGCCCCGGAAGGCTTGTACCTGAATCTTTTATTTCGATGCTTCGCTTCAGCAACGACTCAACTAAGTCTCCAAATGTACCACCTACTACAATAATTACCCCGATGGTAAGCCACTGCCATACGGTAAGTGTATGGAAGTAGGTTGACAATCCATAGGCAAAAATCATTGCCAGTATAGCTCCGCCAAAGAAACCTTCCCACGATTTTTTTGGAGAGATGCGTTCAAAAAGTTTTCGTTTGCCGAGATACGTACCGGCAAAGTAGGCTCCTGTATCACTGGCCCAAAGTATAAAGAGACATCCGAAGATGATTTCGAAGTTGTATACTCCGTCTTCAAATACGGCAATGTTCAGCAACGTAAAAGGTATAGCTACATAAAAAATACCCAGGAAAGTAAAGGCTATATTCGTAAAAGGCTTGCGTTCAAACTTCTTATAGAGTTTGATCATGTATACACACGATACGATCGGAAAGAACAGGAAATAATACCGATAGGACACCAGGTGCATCTCAATAAGAAAGGATAACACAAAGAGAAGTATACCGCCCAGCGTACCCAGTGCCTTCTGCGGCACCATACCATCGAGCCCTACCAGTTTGTAAAATTCGATGAGCGCGA